>JAUYKS010000013.1 GCA_030699935.1 bacterium
TGACTAATGATACCAGAGCCATGCTACGCTTGTTCCGTATGCCGAAAGCAAGGAAAGCCCGTCCGCCGCACCGGGGGACGGTCAAAAACCCGGATCCGTCCGAGAATCCCTCGTTCGCGAACATACCCGCCGAACCGGAGCAACCGGACCGCAGTGAACGGATACTGCACGCGGTCTGGGAGGTCAGCAAGACCGTCGCCTACATCGTCCTGGTCGCGGTCGTCGTCCGCGCGTTCCTGATCCAACCGTTCCTGGTGGTCGGCGAGAGCATGGAACCGAACTTCCAAAATGGTAATTACCTCTTGGTTAACCAACTTTCCTACACGTTCGGCGATCCGAAACGGGGCGACGTGGTCGTCTTCAAGGCGCCGCCGGAACCGGAGACCAACTACATCAAGCGGATCGTCGGGATGCCCGGGGAAACGGTCCGCCTTGAGAATGGCCGGTACGTGATCGTGAACGGCGCCCATCCGGACGGATTCACGCTCGACGAACCGTACGAGGTCGAAGGCACCCGGACACTGGCGGACAGCGGCCAGACCAGCTGGGAACTCGGCCCCAAGGAATATTTCGTGGCCGGAGACAACCGGCTGCCCGGCAAGTCGTCGGACTCCCGGTCATGGGGTCCGGTGCAGGAGGATTTCCTGATCGGCAAGGCTTGGCTGCGGGTCTATCCTCTCGCCGAGTTCGGCACGGTACCCCATGAGCGGCCGGTGAGCTACTCGTTCACGTTGGCTTAATCTTGCCGTAACTTCCGGACGATCCGGTCGAGTTCGTCGGTGGAGTGATAGGCGATCGACAGCGTCCCCTGCTTGGCGCTTCCCCGGACCCGGACCTTGGTGCCGAGGGCCTGTGATAGCTCGCCGGTCCACTCCGGTTGCGCCGGGACCTGGCGCGGGGCCGATCCCCCTTTCGCCAACCGTTCGGCGGCCCGGACGGACAGCTTGCGAGACGTTATCTCTTCCAGAACGGCCTGCCGCCGTTCCGGCGCGGCGCTGAGGATCGCTTGGGCGTGTCCGGCGGTGATCGTCCCGTCGCCGAGCGCGCGCTGAGCCGCCGCCGGCAGCTTCAGGAGCCGCAGGGCCAAGGCGATCTTCGTGCGCCCGATGCCCAGACGTTGCGCCAGCGCGTCCTGCGTCAGTTCGGATTCAGCCAACAGACGTTCGTACGCCTTGGCCTCTTCAAGTGGCGAAAGGTCGCTGCGCTGGAGGTTCTCGATCAGGGCGAGTTCGAAGTGCCGCTGAACGTCGTCACTGCGGACGAACACCGGGACGTGGCTGAGCCCGGCCAGCTTGGCGGCCCGCAGGCGCCGTTCGCCGGCGATCAGGCGGAATCCGGAGCTATCTCCGTCCCCTTCACTGCCGCCGTCGGCGACCACCAACGGCTGCAGGACGCCGTGGTGCTTGATGCTCGCGGCCAACTGCATCAATCCCTGTTCGACGAATTTCTCCCGCGGCTGGGAATCGGGTAGCTTGATGTCTGCGATCGGGACTTCACGTTTGGGTTCGACGTCCGGCAATAGGGCCTCAAGCCCTCTGCCAAGACCGCGCTTCGGTGCGCTCATGGATTTCCTCCGTTAGTTGCTCGTATGCGGTGGCGCCGGATGACAGGCCGTCGAAGCTCATCGCCGACTCCCGGAATCCCGGCGCCTCGGCCAGCCGGACGCTGCGCGGAATCACGGTGTCGAACACCTTGGTCCCGAAATGCTTCCGGACGTCCTCGGCCACCTGCTTGGCCAGGTTGAGCCGGCGGTCGAACATCGTCAGGACCACGCCCATCAGCTCGAGCTCGGGGTTCAGGCTGGAGCGGACCTTGTCGATCGTGCCGGACAGCTTGGCCAGTCCCTCCAGCGCGTAGTATTCGGTCTGGAGCGGCACCACGACGGACCGGGCGGCGACCAGGGCGTTCAGGGTCAGGAATCCGAGCGACGGCGGACTGTCGACGACCACGTAGCGGTACCGGTGTCCCTGTAGCGCCGCCGAGAGGCGGGCGTACCGGCCTTCCGCGGTGGCTAGCTCGACCTCGGCACCGGCCAGGTCGTCCGTCGCAGCCAGGACATCCAGGTTCCGGTAGCGACTGGCCCGGATCAGGCTGGATATCAAGGCGTCGCGGCACAGTACTTCGTAGGTACCCTCGGTCGGGCGTTCGGTCGACAGGACGCTGGTCGCGTTCCCCTGCGGGTCCGTGTCGACCAGTAGCGTCCGCCGCCCGCGGGCCGCCAAGGCCGCCGCGACGTTGACCGCCGTGGTGGTTTTTCCGACGCCCCCCTTCTGATTGGCGAATGCGATGATCGGCATGTGTTTTTCTTATCGTACCGTCCCGCCGCCCGGCCTGCGAGCCGCGAGTGCGGCAATCAGCCGATCTTGGTAATCCGGATCCGGGTCCCGGACTGCCGGTGGCCGGCCTTCACGCGCGAGCGTTTCTTCGGTTTCATCTTGAAGACGACCAGCTTCGGGCCCTTCTCATCCCCGAGCGCCTCGGCGTGAACAGTCGCCTTCTTCTCACCGAGCGCCCCGCCGTCGACGACGGCCAACGCCGGGAACGTCAGCTTCTTGCTCTCCAGCTTCTCGACGACCAGCTCGTCGCCTTCACTGACGCGGTACTGCTTACCTCCGGTCTGGATGATCGCGTGTTTCGCGGACTGTGTGGATTGAGCCATACCAGCCCAGTGTAGCGGTTTTCCGGCGACCCTTCCACGCTACTCGTTCAGCCTGCGAAGACCGGCTTGGTCCGCCGGCTTTGCGCCGAGGCGACGCTCTGCAACATGCCGACTCCGAGCAGGACCATCAGGATGCTGGTACCGCCGTAACTGACGAACGGCAGCGGGATGCCGGTGACCGGCATGATCCCGATGTTCATGCCGACGTTCACCACCGTCTGGACCAGGATGATCAGCATGATTCCCATCGCCAAGAGATAGCCAAAGAAGTCACGGGAGCCGTTCGCGATGGCCAGCGCCCGGTAGATCACGATCGCTAGCAGCGCCAGCAGCAGGAGCGAGCCGAGGAAGCCTAGCTCCTCGGCGATCACCGCGAAGATGAAGTCGGTGTGTTGGATCGGCAGGAAGTTGAGCTGACTCTGCGAGCCGCCTCCCAGGGTCTGCCCGAAGATGCCGCCGGAGCCGACCGCGATCTGCGCCTGCTTGACGTTGTACCCCGCGCCAAGCGGGTCGGCGTTCGGGTCCACCAACGTCAGGACCCGGCTTTTCTGGTAATCCTGCAGGAACCAGAACCAGGCCACGGGAATCATCACCGCCAGGGCGCCGGCGGTCCCGGCCAAGAGCCGCTTCGGCATCCCGGCGGCGATGATCAATCCCAGCCAAGTCCCGAGGAATACCATGGCGGTCCCGAGGTCGGGTTGGGCGGCCACCAGGACGGTCGGTACCAGCGTATACCCGAGGGTCTTGAAGAAGGTCCGGTACGTACCGATCGTCTTCTGGTTGTCCGCCAGCACCTTGGCCAGGACGAGTACCATCACGATCTTGGCGAATTCGGAAGGCTGGAATTGGAAAAATCCGAGGTCGATCCAGCGAGTGGCGCCGAGCGCCGAGGATCCGATCAGCTCGACCAAGATTAGGAATATCAGCGCGGCCAGGTAGAGAGCACCGGCGGTCCGCCGGAAGACACGATAATCAGTCACGCCGATCACCAGCACCAGGCCGATCCCGAGCAGGGCGAAGACGAACTGCTGGATCGCGTCGCCCGCGCCGCCGGAGTCTCCGAACGTCGTCGTGAAGATCACCGACACGGATATCGTGAGCAGCAGCCCGACCGCCGTCATCAGGAACCAATCGAAATTCCGGAACCGTTCCATCAGCGTCGCTCCATCAGGTCCGCTTCAGCGCCATGCGCAATTGGTGTTCGCCGATATCCACTCGTGCAGCCTCGCCGGACAGGTCGCCGAGCGCCAGCGAGCTAGCCAGGGTCTCGCCGGCAATCAGGTCGCGATGGGTCTCGATCGCCTTGCTGAGCGCGGACGCGTCCGTCGCCAAGGCCAGGTCGATCCGATCCTCGACGTTCAGTCCGGACTTCTTGCGGAACGCCTGCACGTGGCGGATGACCTCGCGGGCCAATCCTTCGCCGACCAGCGCCGGATCGAGACTGGTGTCCAACGAGACGGTCAGCGTGCCGTCCGATTCCGTCACGTGGCCGCGTTTCTCGTACTGCAGTTCGACCGCCTCCGCCGGGAGCTTCATCGTCCCGACCGTATAGGTACCGTCCTTGCCACGCTTGTACTTCCCCGCCTTGATGTCCCGGAGGACGGATTGCGTCCGGTCCCCGGCGACCTTGGCGACTTCCTTCGGGACCGGACGGGCGTTTCGGCCGAACGAACCGTCCGCATCGTCGAACGTCCGGTAGTCTTTAACGTTCAGTTCCGCTTTGACCATCTCGCCGATCTCCGGGCTGGCCAGCTGCGGGCCGTAGGCGGCGGCCAACGGTTGGCGGACACGGACCTTGGCCTGGCTGCGGGCGGCCAGTCCGAGCCGTACCGCCTGCCGGGCCTGCTGCATCTGCTTCAACAGCGCGGCGTCGTGCGGGCGTTTGGCCGCGGGCCATTCCGCCAGATGGACGCTCTCGCCGCTGAGTTCCCGGTGGATGTGGTCGGTGATGAACGGCGCGAACGGTGCGGCCAAACGGCAGAAGGTCGTCAGGACGTGGTGCAACGTCGCGAAGGCTTCGCGCTTGTCCACGTCGTCGCCCGACTTCCAGAAGCGGCGCCGGCTGCGGCGAATGTACCAGTTCGACAGCTCGTCGACGAATCCGTAGAGCCCGCGGCTGGCGGCCAGCATGTCGTACTTCTCCAGAGACCCGGTGACGTCGCGGACCAGTTCGTCGAGCCGCGCCAGCACCCAGCGGTCCAACAGGTGCCGCGGCTTGGCGGGCGGCGGTCCCACTTTCCACTTGTCCACCGCGGCGTAGGTCGCGTGGAACGTATATGCGTTGAACAGCGTACCGGTAAAGTTCCGGAGTACTTCCCCGACCGCTTTCTCCGAGAAGCGCGCCGCCTCGCCGCGGACGATCGGCTGCATCATTAGGTACAGCCGGATCGCGTCCGCGCCGTATTCCGCGAAGAACGGGTCGAGCTCCGGGAAGTTCTTGAGGCGCTTGCTGAGCTTGCGGCCGTCCTCCGCCAGGATCAGGCCGAGCAGGACCACGTTCTTGTATGCCTTCTGGTTCATCATCGCGGTGCCGAGGACGTGCAGGGTGTAGAACCAACCGCGGGTCTGGTCGGCCGCCTCGCTGATGAAATCCGCCGGGTAGTAGTCCTTGAAGTCGTCCTTGTGCTCGAACGGATAGTGCTGCTGCGCGAACGGCATGCTGCCGGAGTCGAACCAGACGTCGAGGATGTCCTCGATCCGGCGCATCTCCTGCTTGCACTCCTTGCACTTGAAGGTGATCTGGTCGATGTGCTGGCGATGCAGGTCGGCCGGCGCCTTGCCGGAACGCTGCTTCAGTTCGGCGCGCGAGCCGATAACTTCCAGGTGCCCGTTCTCGCAACGCCAGATCGGGATCGGCGTACCCCAGAAGCGGTACCGCGAGATCGCCCAGTCTCGAGCGCCCTCGAGCCATTGCCCGAAACGTCCGTCCCGGATATGCTCCGGCGTCCAGTTGATCTCCTGGTTTTCCTTAACCAAGCGCTTTTTAAGCTTCTCGACGGAGACGAACCAGGAACGGGTCGCGTAATTGAGCAGCGGCGTATCGCAGCGCCAACAGTGCGGATACGAGTGCGTCACCGATTCCTTGCGGAGCAGCCGGCCGGCCCGTTTGAGATCGGCCAGGATCGGCTCGTTCGCCTCGAGCGCCTGCATGCCGTGGTGGCGGTCAAATGGCTCGGTGATCTCGCCGTTGATCTTGACGTGCTGGACTAGCGGCGCGCCCTCGCGGCGGCCGATCCGCATGTCGTCCTCGCCGAAGGCCGGGGCCACGTGCAGAATGCCGGTGCCCTCGTCGGCGGTGACCGAATCATCGGTAACCACCTGGTAGTGCTTGCCTTTGAGCCCGGCGACCGGGAATGGCGCCGTGTACTTCGTCCCGGCCAGCTCCCGGGCCGTGAACGTCCGCCTCACCTTGGCCTTCTCGCCGAACGTTTCCTTGAGACGTGACTTGGCGACGATCAGCTTCTCTCCTTCGTGTTCGACCTCGACGTACTGGAAGTCCGGATTCACGGCGAGCAGCACGTTGCCCGGCAACGTCCACGGCGTCGTCGTCCAGGCCACCAGCGCCCGATACGGATCCGTCGCCAGCGGGAACTTCACGAAGACGGCCGGGTCGTTCCGGTCGGCATACCCGAGCGCGACCTCGAAGTTCGAAAGCGGCGTCGCGCAGCGCGGACAGACGTGCATGCTCTGGTGGCCTTCGTAGAGCAGGTCCTTCTCGTGCAGCGTCTTCACGATGTGCCAGATGGACTCCATGTATTCCGGATCCATCGTCTTGTAGTCGTTCTCGAAGTCGGCCCAGCGGCCGAGCCGATTCGTCACCTTCTCCCATTCCTTGGTGAAACGCAGGACGATCGACCGGCACTTGTCGTTGAAGGTGCCGATGCCCATCTCCTCGATCTCCTGCCGCTGCTTGATGCCGAGTTCCTTCTCCAGCTCGTACTCCACCGGCAGGCCGTGACAATCCCAGCCGAACCGACGCTCGACGTACCGGCCTTGCATCGTCTTGAATCGCGGCACCACGTCCTTCAGGGTGCCGGGCAGCAGGTGCCCGGTGTGCGGCTTGCCCGTCGCGTAGGGCGGTCCGTCGTAGAAGACAAACCTCTTCCCTTTTTTCGTCTTATCCAAGGACTTTTTGAACGTTCCTTCGCGCTTCCAAAGCCGAAGCAGCGACTCCTCCAACTCCGGGAAGGATTCAACCGGTTGCGGCTTCTTGATGGTCTGCTTCGTGTTCTTTGGAGGCATGAAAAACCCGCGGTTACGCGAGGACCCTTTCGGGCGGTACCACCTCGTTTCCTCTCAGTCCTGGGCTTGGTCCGCCCGAGCTTCGAGGCGCTTCGTTACCGGCCGGCGGGCCGCGTCGTCCGGGTCTACTGTCCCGAGCGGTGCCGGGAGTTCTTCCGGAAGCGTCTCCCGGTGATCGCCGGAATCAAGCGCTTCAACTCCAGGGTAAACTACTTCCGCTTCAGAATCGACTTCCGGCGCTTCTCCCGATAGCCTTTCGGCTCGAGCACCACCCACTCCGTTTTGTCGATCACCGAGTTCGGGATCACATGTACCTTTCCGTCCGCGGTCCGAAGCCGGGTCTTCCGCGTATCCATGCTCATCACGTGGCCGACCGTTCCCTTCTCGCCCACCTGCACCTTCGCGCCCGGCTGGAAGTTCGGGTCCGCCGCCAGCGACAAGCCGGCCAGCGTGTCGGTCACCGCCGGCGCCACTCCCGTCGAGAGCACCAAGGCCAGGATCACCGACGAGCCGGTCACCGCCACCAAGACGTCGTTCAGCCCCAACGTCTGGATCACCACCAAGAGCAACACGACCCAGAGGAATCCCCTCGCCAGGGAAAAGAGGATCGACTTCAGCGATTCCGGGATCTTCGCGACCTTCAATACGTAGCCGAGCGTCAGGATCGCCAGCTCCACCAGCAGCAAGCCGATCACTACCGTGATCGCCAGGTCCGGCAGTTTGTCCCAGAGCTGCTCGCCGATGTCCGTCAGTTTCGATCCGAAGTCCGTCATTGTTTTCTATCCTAGCGGTTCCGACGGTATCTGGCGAAGCGGCGACGAACCCCTCGAGCCGCGCGTAGTCCTCGGCGCTCAGCCGAGCGAGCGCATCGCCAGGTTCGCCAAGACCTGGATCGTCACCAAGGCGGCGATCGGGCTCAAGTCGATCCCGGCCATCGGCGGGATCAGTTTCTGGAACGGTTTCAGGATCGGGTCGGTCACGTCGACCAGGAACCGCCCGAGCGGCCCGCGGGGCTGCGGCTGGATCCAGCTCATCAGCACCCGGGCCAGGATCAGGATCTGCAGCGCGAAGCTCAGGATCTCGATGAATTGGATAAGGAAGGCGTTGCTCATCGTCGGTGTCGGTTTCTCCGGTACGCGCTCCATCTTGGCTGGTTCCGCGCTCGGTTGCAACGAGACGGTCGACCAGCTGGAGGATCAACTCCGGCGGACCGGTCTTTGCCTCCAGGGCGGAGTTCAGGACGAGGACCGATCGGGCGGAGCGGTGGCGCGCCCGGTACTGGAGGATCTTCTCCCGGACGCTACGCCAATCTGCATTCCCTGCCGCAGCGTCCGGGAGTTCCTGATCCGGTGTCGCATCGACGCTCTCCGGAGTGTCGGTCCGTCGTGAGGCCTGCAAGTCCTTAGGCTTCCCGGCCCGATCGGCCGCGCGGCCGGTCTTGGCGATTCGGATCGTTCGAGGAGTGCGCACCGGCCTGACTCGGTCCTGGCCGCCGCCTCCGGACCGTTCTCCCCGCTCTCCCGGCTCTTTGTCTTCCGGCTGCTTCGGTTTTAGCGCGCTACGGACAGCGGCTTCGAGCTCGCCGTTTTGGTTGTCTCCGAAGAAGAGCAACTTGTCCATGTATTCCGCCCGGACTTCGTCGGCGTTTTCCCATTCGCCGCCGCCGATGACCGACTCAACGCTGGCGGCGTTCCGGGCCTTGCATTGGTCGATCGCGTTGAGACCTTGCTTGAGCTGCTCGAGTCCCTGCTTGGTGAACGAATGCTCGTATATCCCTTCCGCATGGCGGCCTTGCACGTGTTGGCGGATGACGGGCGCGTCGGCGCCGCCGTACTGGTCGACCACGGCCAGCACGTCTTCCAACGAGACGGATTCGTCATGCCGGGCATGTTCAGCGGAGAGGGTTTGGGTTTCTGGGCTCATGATTAATAAAAATACGCCATGGAGGCGCATGCCTCCTTCCTATCGACCGTAGGTCGGGAGTAAAAGTGAGCGGGCCGGTATCCTGGCTTATCCCATTGGGGCGGGAATCACAGTGGCGGGACCGCGGTCGGTTTGCACGACGCTTCCCCGGCACCACTCGTCAATGTCTTTGTTAAATGTATCAACCGCAGGCGGAATAACCGCAGGCGTGACAGGTCTTGCAGCCGGAAGCGAACTCCAGCGGACCGCCGCAATCCGGACAGATGCCGGCCAGCTTGGCGGACGGATCGCCGGCAGGAGCGTCGGCCGCCGCCTTGGCCCTGGCCTTGGCATCAGCTTCCGCCGCTTCCGATTTCGGGTCCGTCGGCAGTGCCGTCTGGGCGTCCTTACCGGTCTCCGGCAGGTCCAACTTCGGGTAGAGATAGTCCTCGATCGTCTTGCCGATCGCGTCGGCCACCGACGTCACCTTGTTGTCGCCGAAGCCGTACGGCTGGTCGGTGATGCCGCGCAGTTCCTTGATGATCGCCCGCGGCGAGACGCCGGCGCGCAGCGAGGTCGAGACCAAGCGGCAGATCGCTTCGGTCATCGAGGCGCCGAGTCCGCCGGCCTTACCCAGTGAGGCGAACACTTCCACCAGGTCGCCTTGCTCGTCGGTGTTCATGGTGACGTACATGTTGCCGTAGGCGGTCACCTGCTTCACGGTCAGGCCACGGAGCACGCTCGGCCGGGCCGGCGGCGTGATGCCGGACTCGCGGACCTGGCGCGGCTCGGGAGAAACGGCCTTGTCAGCCACTGTACCCTTTTCCTTCTTCTCGTCGGCGACGCGGGTCAGCACGGCGTCGCGGCTGCCGTCGCGGTAGAAGGTGACGCCCTTCAGGCCCATGTCGTAGGCGGCTTCGTAGAGCTCCTTCACCTGGTCGACGGTGTAGCTGTTCGGCGCGTTGACGGTCTTCGAGATCGAGCTGTCGGTGTATTCCTGGATCTTGGCTTGGACCTTCACGTGATCCATCGGCATCAGGTCGTTCGACGTCGCGAAGTAGTCCGGGATGTCTCCCGCTTCGGCCTCTTCCGAATGTTCGTCCTTCCAGGCCTTGAACAGCGGATGGTAGAGGATGTGCTCGCCGGTCCGGTCGGTCCGCTTCATCGCGAAGTCGTAGACCGGCTCGATGCCGGAGCTGACGCCGGAGACCAGCGAGGTGGTGCCGGTCGGGGCCTGGGTCAGGACGACCGCGTTCCGGATGCCGTACTTGCTGATCTTGGCCTGGACGTCCTTCGACAGCCGCTTGATGAACCAGCCCTGCATGTACTTGCTGCGGTCGAACATCGGGAACGGCGCCTTCTCCTTGGCCAGCTCGGCCGAGGAGTCGTAGGCCGCGTCGCGAATCGTCTTGTAGATCTTTTCGATCACGTCCAGCGACTTATCGGAGCCGTAGCGCAGCTTCATCTTGATCAGGGCGTCGCCGAGCCCCATCGTGCCGAGGCCGGTGCGCCGCGTACCCATCTGCTGCTCCTCGTTCTCCTTGAAGAAGTAGTAGTTGGCGTCGACGACGTTGTCGAGGGCGCGGACCGCCGTGCGGGCGTGGTCGGCCAGCGAGGTATAGTCCATCTCGCCTTCCTCGGTGACGAAGGCGGAGAGATTCAGCGCTCCCAGGTTGCAGACCGCCCACTCGCCCAGCGGTTGCTCGCCACAGGGGTTGGTAGAGATCAGCTTCTCGTAGTACCAGGTATTGGAGCGTTTATTGGAGCGTTCCATGAAGTGCAGTCCCGGCTCGGCGGAAGCGTGGGCGCTCTCGCAGATCATGTTCCAGACCTTCTTCGCCTTGACCGTCTTGTAGACCTTGCCGCCCCACTTGAGATCCCAGTCGGTGTCGTCCTTGACGGCCTGCATGAAACCGTCGGAGATGCAGACGGAGATGTTCGAACCGATCAGCTTCTTGAGATCGCGCTTGGCGGTGATGAACTCCTCGAGGTCCGGGTGGGTATCGTCGAGCATCAGCATCAGCGCGCCGCGGCGGGTGCCGCCCTGCTGGATCACGTCGTGGGTCGCCACCGAGTAGAGTTCGGCCCACGGGATCGGCCCGGAGCTGGTGCCGTTGACGGTCTTGATGTGGCTGCCGCGCGGCCGCAGCGAGCTGATGTTCACGCCGACGCCGCCGGCCCGGCACATGATCTCGGTCATCGCCTTGAGGTTGTCGAGGATGCCGTCGCGGGAATCTTCCGGAGACGGGATCACGAAGCAGTTGTAAAAGGTGACTTGGTGACCGGTGCCGGCCCCGGAAAGGATCCGTCCCGCCGGGACGAACTTGAAGCCTTCCATCGCGTCGTAGAACTTCTGCTCCCATTCCTTCTGGCGTTCCGGAGCTTCCACCGCGGCCAAGGCCTTCGCCACCCGTCCCCACATCTGTTCGGGATATTCCTCGATCGGCTCGCCCTTGGAGTCCTTCCAAGCGTAGCGGTCAAGGAAGACCTTCTTCCGGATGCCGTCCAGTTTGGTTCCCTTCTTCACTCGGATGGGACCTTTCAGGGAAATCTGTTTCAGGTCCTTGCGGGGGGCTTGGGTAGTGGCTTGGGTCACGAAACTCCTTTCTCTTTTTACCTATGTTTTAGTTATGCCGGTTGGCGGTCCCGTTTGACGGGACGTTTGGCAGGTTCCTGTTTCAGTAAGACCTTCTTGATCTCCGCATCCAATTCGGACAGGTCGGCGAATTCACGGTAGACGCTGGCAAACCGGATGTAGGCGATCTGGTCGAGTTCCTTGAGCTGGCGCATCACCGTCGCTCCGACTCGCTCGCTGCCGATCTCGGTGTCGCCGCAACTGCGGACTTCCTGTTCCGCCCGGACGATCACGCGATCGATGTCCGATTCGGAGACCGGCCGTTTCTCGCAGGCGCGGCGGATGCCGCGGGACAGTTTCTCGCGGGAAAACGGCTCGCGTCGGCCGTCCTTCTTGACGACGGTCAAGGTCGGCGTCTCCACGCGCTCGTAAGTCGTGAAGCGGAACCCGCAGCGTTCGCATTCGCGGCGGCGGCGGATGGCCGGCTCGGCGTCGACGTCACGCGAGTCGATCACGCGAAGGGAATCTGCTTGGCATTGTGGGCATTCCATAGGTAGGGTCGTTCGGTAACTATAGGAGTCGTTCGTGCGTGGCAGGCGTCAGGGTTTGCCTGAACCACAACCTGTTGGACAACTTGCTTCACCATAGTTACCAGATGTTGGGTACGTCAACGCTCCGACCTGCTGGTTTGTTCGTCCATCTGGTTTGTCCTTACTTTTTCATGACTGATTGAACAAACGTCCTAAATAGCAGTACAGAAAACACCGCCGGGCAAAAGGCGGTGTTTTCGTAGTCGTTCGTCGGGGTTGGTCAGCCCATCTTGCGCCGGATGAACGCCGGCACGTCGAGCTCGTCTGAATCAGCGGTGTCAGATGCGGCGCCGACCGGCTGCGAGTAGTCGTCAGCCGGAGCTTCGACCGGCTCCTCGGTCGTGTCGCGTTGCGGGGTCTTGCGGGCCTCGCCCTTGAAGCCGGTCGCGATCACGGTGATCTTGATCTCACCGGCCAGCTCCTCGTCGATCACGGCGCCGAAGATGATGTTGGCGTCCGGATCGGCGGCGTCGGTGATGACCTTGGCGGCCTCATCGATCTCATGCATGGTCAGGTCGTTGCCGCCGGTGACATTGAAGAGGATGCCCTGCGCACCGTCGATCGCCAGCTCCAGGAGCGGCGAGTCGATCGCGCCGGTAGCGGCTTCGATCGCCCGGTTTTCGCCTTGACCACGGCCGATTCCCATCAGGGCGGATCCGGCGTTGGCCATCACGGCCTTGACGTCCGCGAAGTCGACGTTGATCATCCCGTGCTGGGTGATCAGGTCGGAGATGCCCTGCACACCTTGGCGCAGGACGTCGTCGACGACAGAGAATGCGTCGAACACCGAGGTCTTCTTATCAACCACCTGCAGGAGTCTGTCGTTCGGGATCGTGATCAGCGTGTCGACCCGATCCTTGAGCTCCTCGATACCAGCGTCCGCCACCCGGCGTCGGCGCTGGCCTTCGAAAGCGAACGGACGGGTGACGACGCCAACCGTGAGCGCGCCTACTTCCCGGGCGATGTCCGCAACCAGCGGACCTGCGCCGGTTCCGGTACCGCCGCCGGCACCGTAAGTGACGAAGATCATGTCCGCGCCGCGGAGCGCCTCGGCGATCTCGCCGCGATCTTCCTCTGCGGCCTTGCGTCCCATTTCCGGATCCGCGCCGGCACCGAGACCACGGGTGGTCTCCTTGCCGATGTGGATCTTCAGGGGTGCCTGCGAGTTGTGCAGGGCCTGAGCATCAGTATTGATCACTATGAATTCGATGCCCCGCATTTGGGATTGGAGCATCCGGTTGACGGCGGCGCTTCCCGAGCCTCCGACACCTACGACTTTGATACGTGCAAAAGTCTCAATTTCTGGCTTTACTTCCATCAATTTGAGTACCTCGTTTAATGACTGGCCAGTGTACTACGGCAAGAACCGTTTGACAACTGACTTCACGCTATCAAGATATTGTGCACCCGGCAAATTGCCGAACCTATTTGTTGTTCTCAGTTGGTGGTTGTTTTCCAGTCCCCAGAGCATCAGGCCGATCGAGGTTGCGAACGACGGATCGTCGACCTTGTCGATCATCCCCTTGAGCTCCGACGGGAACCCGACCTGCGCCGGGAGCCCTAGCCGATCCTTGGCGAGCTCAACAACACCGGGCAGCTTCGCTCCCCCGCCGGTCAGGACCACGCCGGCCGGCAGTTTGCCGTCCCGGTCGACCCGTTTCAACTCCTTCTTGACCAGTCCGCAGAGTTCGGTCATCCGGGCCTCGACGATCTCGGCGATCAGCTTCTTGGCAACCTTGTTCTCATCGCCCTGAGTCAGCTCACCCAAGTCGACCGTTTCCTTACCTTTGACGTCCGCCGGACGGGCGTGGCCGTACTCCAACTTCACCTGTTCGGCGATGTCCGTATCGGTCTTCAGCCCAATCGCCAGGTCGTTGGTGACGTGACTACTGCCGATCGGGAGAACCGCGGAAGCATAGACATCGCCCTCTTCGAAGACGACCAAGTCCGACACGCCGGCGCCGATGTCCAGGATCGCCACGCCGAGCTCCTTTTGGCGCTTGCCGAGCACACCCTGGGCTGCCGCCAATCCGGAAAACACCAAATCTTCAAGCTCAATTCCGGCTTGGTAGACGCATTTTCTGAGGTTCTTAATCTGCGGGGTGGCCGCCGTGATGATGTGCGTCTCCACCTCCAATCGGATGCCGCTCATCCCGATCGGGTCCTTGATTCCCTCTTGTCCGTCGACGATGTACTCCCGCGGGATGACGTGGATGATGTCCCTGTTGGACGGCACGGCGATCGCCTTGGCCGCCTCGACGGCGCGGCTGACATCCTCCGGTCCGATCTCCGAGTCCGCCCGCGAGACCGCGACCACGCCCCGCGAGTTCTGCGACTGTACGTGGCTTCCGGAAATGTTGACGTAGGCGCTGCCGACGCTGACACCGGAGGTTCGTTCGGCTTCCTCGACGGAAGCGGCGATCGACTTCACCGTCTCGTCGACGTCGATGACGTTGCCGCGGCGGAGTCCCGACGCCGGCGCGATGCCGACCCCGATGATCGACGGGTTCGGATCTTCGGCCGTAAGCTGACCGATCGTCGTCCGGATGAATTCGGTCCCGATGTCGAGGCCGACGACTATGTGTTCGCGGGGCATAAAAAAATCTGTTCGGTGACCGGTTTATACGGTCTCCTCTCACTTTAGGACGTGCGTCAGGGTGTCGCAAGGAGATACGGCCCGAAGATCAGCACGCCGACGCCGATCGCGACGAACGCCGCCAGGAGGACGGCGCCGGCCAAAGCGTCCTTGATGCGCCGGACCGCGTCGTGATGGTCGGGATGCAGGATGTCCAGGAAATCCTCGATCACCGTATTGATCACTTCCGCGGTCAGGACCAGGCCGATCGCCAGCAGGATGATCGCGAATTCGAACCCGGTAATCCCCAGGACGATGCCCGAAGTGATCACGACGGCGGTCGCCCCTATGTGGATCCGCAGGTTCGATTCGTTGCGGAGCACGTGCCAGATACCGCGGGAGGCGTACCGAAAGCTCCGGTGCAACCGTTTGGGATTGAGGTCCTTAACCATTAGATGCTTTCAGGATACTCCGGGTCCGCCGATCCATCTCCTCCGCCCCCTGTTCCGTCTCATCTTCATGGCCGAGTACGTGCAGCAGCCCATGGACGATCGCTTCCTTGAAGGCGCGTACCGGCTCCCGCCCGTCGGCGTCGGCCAGCCGCGTGACGACATCCGGACAGACGACCACCTCACCGCCGCCACCCTGCGGAAACGAAACGTCGAACGGGTAGCTAAGGACGTCCGTCGGCCGGTCCTGGCCACGGTGCCGCCGGTTCAGGTCGTGGATCGTCGCTGCGTCGGTGAAACTGATGGAGACGCGCGACGGGTCCGCTCCTTCCGACTCGAACGCCGCCGCCGCCAAGGCACGCACCGCCGGTTCGTCCAAGCCTTTCGGGACCTTGCCGACTATCGTCAGATCGGTCATTTCCGTCGCTTCGGATATTTGATCCGCTTATGCAGATCGCTGACCAAACCCTCCACGAAAGCTTCCTTGATCACCGTAAGTTCCCGGGTGGAAAGCGGCGCTTCGTCGAGCTGCCCGTCGGTGATGCGAGCGTTGACCAGTTCGTTAATCAGCGCGCGGATCTTTTTTTCGTCCGGACTGGTAAGCGTACGGGAAGCGGCCTCCGCGGAGTCCGCCAGCATCAGTACGGCGGTCTCCTTGCTGTGCGGCCGCGGACCGATGTAGCGGTACCGTGCCTCATCCGGATTGCGGTAGCGCTTCCGGGCCGCCTCCCAGAAAAAGCCCATCCGGGAAGTGCCGTGATGCTCGGGGATCGCCGCCGCCACCTGTTCGGGCAGATGGGCCTCCTGCGCCAGCGCCAGACCTTCTGAAATGTGGGCGCGCAGTATTTCGGCGCTCTCCTTCGGCTCCAGCGCAGCGTGCAGATTCTTGTTGCCATGTTGGTTCTCGATGAAGTACTCCGGCATCCCGATCTTGCCGATGTCGTGATAGAGGGCCTGCACCCGGGCCAAGAGAGGATCCGCGCCTTGCAGACGCTTGGCTACGTTTTCGACCATCGACGCCATCCGCACGGAATGCGAGTAAGTCCCCGGCGCGTCCGCGGCCAGCCTCCTGAGCAACGGGCGGCGGGGATTCTCCAGTTCGAGCAGCTGGAGGAAAGTGACTACGCCGAGTGGACCGGCCAGGAAGGCGACGCCGGCGAAGGTGGCGGTCGCCAGCAGGGCGCCGTTGAGGGCGGCGGCCACCGCGAATTTCGGCACGTTCGACACGTCGAAGTTCGCGGCCAGGAGGCTGAAGGCCACCATGCCGAGGAAGATCACGACGGCGCTGGTCAGGCCGGCGTGCAGGAACGACTGGATGTCCGTCATCCGCCGGTGGGTCACGACGACCACTACGGACGCGGCCAAGTGGATGAAAATCAGTTCGAAGGACGCCCCGCCGGCCAGTCCGTATAACATCACGAATCCGATCCCGGCGACCAGGGCCGGACGGCTGCCGTAGAAGATCGAGATCAGGAGCGGCAGCGTAGCCACCGGCATGACGTAGGCCAGGATCGGTTGGGGCGGCACGATCAGCATCTCGACCAGGACCAGGCCGACGGCCCCGATGCTTAGGCCAGCCAGCAGCCGGCGCAGGTATCGGCGCGGTTGGACCAGGCGCGGCGTCAGTCCGAGCAGGGCCGCTACGGCCAGTAATACGATCAGGAATATCGCCAACGTCTTCTGATAGTTGAAGGATGGCCGGGTCAGTCCCAGCGCGCCCAGGCGTTCCTCGTCGAACGCGGTGACGGGTTCGCCTTCGCTGACCACGATCTGGTCACGCTCCACGGTGTAGCTGATCGGCTGGACCGCTTCGGACGCTTCGTCCCGCGCCCGCTGGGTGACGTCCTCGTCGATGACGTAGTTCGGTACCAGTAGGCGCTGCCCCAGTACGACCGCGCTGCTTCGGCTCGACGCCGGGAGATCCCCGGCCAACCGCGAAGAGATAAGCTGGTCGGCGCGCCTGAGGTCGGCCTGGGTGATCCGCCCGTCCTGCAGAGCGGTCAAGGCCTGTCGGGTCGCCGTCACCGTCCGGGACCATTCGCCGCGCGACAGCCGCAGGATCGTCCGCGCGTCGTCATCGCGAACGTTCGGCAGTACGTCTTGGATGCGGTCGATCTTCTCGTTTTCAGGGCCGCGGCTTTTCCGTACCTTGTCCACCGCCTCCACCGTGCCGTTCAACTTCCCGTTCTGCTGGTTCAGGGCGGTCAGGTCCTCGCGGTAGACCGGCGACACCTGGCCATCCGCTCGCCGTTCCGCTTCTTCGGTCTTCAGCTGGCTTTGGTAGGTGATCGTGCGCGGCGCCTTGTAGGTATGATTCGCCAAGTCCCCTTCCTTCAGGCCGCCGACGCCGGCCGTCGGCTGGGTGATCAGCAGTGTCAGGACGACCGAAACCGCGCCGACCAGTGCGGCGAGAGGGGCTAAACGCCTGAGCCGTCGAGCCATGTGCTCAGGCGCCGAGGCGCTCCTTAACCTTGGCGGCGACCGCGCCCTGGTCCGCCCGCCCGGCGGTCTTGGCCTTCAGGGCTCCCATGACCTTGCCGATATCTCCCGGTCCACTGGCACCGGTCTCGGTGATCGCCGCCGCGACCGCGGCGTCGACCTCGTCGTCGCTGAGTTGCTCCGGCAGATAGCGCTTGATGATCTCCGCTTCGGCGCGTTCGCGCTCCGCCAGCTCGGGGCGGTCCTTGGCGGCTTCCGCCGATTCCTCGCGTTGCTTGAGCTGTTTCGCGATGACGGACGCCTCTTTGGCGTCGTCGAGCTCCCCGCCGGATTCGATCGCGGCGTTCTTGAGCGCGGCCGACAGCGAGCGCAGGACCGTGCGTTGCGGTTCCTGCTTGGCCTTCATCGCAGCCGTCAGGTCGGACTGGATCCGTTCCAGGATCGCCATCAGTACCACCCCATTCGCTTGGCGCGGGCCTGGCGGCGCTTTTCCTCGCGGATCGCGTCGGCGCGGCGGGCGCGGCGGTTCGGCTTCTGTTGATGGAAGCGCTTCTTCTTCGCCAGCGACAATACGCCGCTCTGGACGACCTTACGATTGAAGCGCCGGATCAGGTTCTCCGTGGATTCGTTGTCTTTCTTCTGTACTTCGGTCAAATCGATCACCCCCTAAAGTGCGGTCTCCTTATCCAGTCCTCCGAGGACATGGAGATGGATATGGCCGATATCTGCCTGTTTGGCGGAATTGATGCCGAGACGGTACCCCTTCTCGGCGCTGTGTTCATCCCCTACCTGCTTGGCTGCCGAAATCATCCGGACCAACAGCGTCTCGTCGGACAAGGAGTCGAGATTGGGGTGGTGGGACTTGGGAATCACCAGCAAGTGTACCGGGGCTTGCGGCTCGACGTTCCGGATCACCAGAACGTCGTCATTCTCATGAACGACTTCGGCTGGCGCTTTTTTCGCCACAATGTCACAAAAGATGCATGCATCCGACATACCAGCAGTATATAGCGTAGGCGGCGCCGTCTCTAGCTCGACGGTCCGACGTCCTTCGGCAGGCGGTCTTGGACTTCCTCCAACACCCGTTTCAGCGGGACGGTCTCCTGCATACCCGAAGACATGTCCCGGACGATGATGCTGCTGTCCATGGCTTCCTTCTGTCCGATGATCAGAGCCAACGCCACGCCGAGCTTGTCCGCCTGGCGGAGCTGGGTCCGGATGCCCTCCTTGCCGAAGGCGGCGGTGACCGAGATACCGGCCGCCGTGAGTTCCGCCAACAGCTCGAAGGCGTGCCGCTTGGCGTCGTTACCGAGTTGGATCAGGTAGACCTGGGGTCCCGCCAGGAAGGACCGCTGGCCGGCCTTGGCCTTCAGGGCCTCGACGATCCGGTAGATGCCGCAGCCGGCCCCCACCGCCGGGGTGTCCGTCCCGCCGAGCTGGCGAATCAAGTCGTCGTACCGCCCACCGCCCGCCAGTGACGCGGCGGCGCCGGCCGTACCCCATATCTCGAACACCGTCCGGGTATAGTAATCGAATCCCCGGGCCAGGTGCGGATTGAGCTCATACGGGATGTCGGCTTGCTCCAAGTATTCGAGCACTGCCGTCAGGTGTTCGCGATCGTCGGTGGTCAGCTGGTCGACCAGCGGCGGGATCTGCTCGACCACTTCCCGGGTCGCCGCATCCTTGGTGTCGAGGATCCGGAGGGGGTTTTCCTTGAGCTGCCGCTGGGCGTCGTCGGAAATACGCTCTTGGTGCGGAGTTACCGTATCGACGATCAGCCGCCGGATCTTCTTCTGGGAATCGGTGCCGCCCAACGAGTTCACCTGCACGCTGAGGTCGGGCAGGTCCAGGGCGGCCAGCACCTGCCAGCAGGCCAGGATGACTTGCGCGTCGGTCGCCGCGTCGGCGGAACCGAACGCCTCCAAGCCGAATTGTTCGTGTTCGCGGAAACGTCCGGCCTGAGGCCGTTCGTAGCGGTACATGTTGCCGCAATACGCCAGCTTCACCGGCTGCGGCAACGTCTTCATGCCGTGCTCGACGTAGGCCCGGGCCACGCCGGCCGTGCCCTCCGGACGGAGGCTGACCGGGTTGTCGGACCGGTCGTTGAAGGTGTACATCTCCTTGCGGACGATTTCGGATGCCTCGCCCACCGATCGGGTGAACAGTTCGGTCGGTTCCAGGACCGGAGTCCGGATCTCGAAGAAACCGTGGGCCCGGGCGGCGCTCCAGAACGCGGCTTCGACCTTGCGATAGGCCGCGGCATCCTCCGGGAGGATGTCTCGCATGCCGCGCAACGTCTGATAACGTCCGTTGAGTTGTTTCGGATTACTCATAGTTCCATGGACACTCCTTAAGCTTAGGCTGGAGAAGTCCTTTCAGGAAGCCCAATGTGCCGCGACCAACCGGGCCGGGTTGTCGCTGCGCCGGACTTGCGGGCATGACTCGCGGTGGATGCTGACGCTCTTCTGCAACGTGACATACCCCACGATCGAGCCGGGCGGCCGGGGCTTGCAGCACCGGGCCAGCCGGCTCGGCAGCCCCTGTTGGTTGTCGACGATTACCTTACCGACCCGTGCGGGACGGCGGGGCCGGCGGATCGGAGTAACTTTTTCAGCGAGTCCGAGGGCTCTGACTAAGGCCGTTTCGCTCAGGCGCCGTTCACCGATCGCCGCCATGACCCCTGCCTCGTCCGCCGCGCCGGGAAGAAGGTCTATCAAGCGCCGCCACTCCGCTTTGGTCGGGGCGGCGGCGGTGCGGTGACGCTTCAGTATCGCCGCCAGTTCCTTGCGACCGGCGGCCACCATGGCGTCGCGGTCGTGCTCCCGGAAGTACCGCCGGATCGCCCAGCGGGCATGCCCGGTCCGGACCGACTTCAGCCAGTTCCGGTTCGGCTTGGCGTCGCCGCGAATGATCTCTACCACGTCGCCGTTCACCAGCGCGCTGTCCAACGGCACGATCACACCGTTGACGTTCGCACCGCGGCAAGAGTGCCCGACATCGGTGTGTACGCTGTACGCGAAGTCCACGGGCGAACTCCCGGCCGGCAGGCTGTGTACCTGTCCGTGCGGAGTGAATACGAAGATCCGGTTGGTGAAGAGGTCCAGCTTGAACCGCTGGACGAGTTCGGTGGATTCGGCGACTTCGTCCTGCCAGCTCCTCAGGCGCCGCATCATCGCGCTCTGATCTTCGGTGGCCCGCTTGGGCTGTTTGCCCTTGTCGTACACGTAGTGGGCGGAGACGCCGTGCTCGGCTTCGTCATGCATCTGCCAAGTCCGGAACTGCACTTCCAGTAGCCGGTTCTGCGGCCCGAAGACCGTGGTGTGGAGCGATCGGTAGCCGTTCGACTTGGGAACGGCGATATAGTCCTTGATCCGATGCGGCAACGGCTGCCAGGTCCGGTGGATCACTCCCATGCTGCGGTAGCAATCCGGCACCGAGTCGACGATCACCCGGACGGCGAACAGGTCGTAGATCTTGTCGATGTCCCGCCGTTTTTCCTGCAACTTCCGGTAGAGGCTGTAGAGGGTCTTCGTCCGGGCATCGATATGCGCAGCGATCCCCTCCTCGGCCAAGACCGCCCCGAAGCGGCGCTTGACCCGGGACAGGTACCGCTCGCCCTCCTTGATGGCCGCCTGGACGCTGTCCCGGAGCTCACGGTAGGCCCGCGGGTATGCGTACTCGAAGCCGCGGTCGGACAGCTCCGCCCGGACCTCGCCCATCCCGAGGCCGTCGGCCAGCGGTGCGAAAATCTCGATGGTCTCGAGCGCGAACCGCTTGCGCTTTTCGGAACGGATGCCGACGATCGTCCGGACGTTATGCAAGCGGTCGGCCAGCTTGAGCAGGACCACCCGGACGTCCTTGGCCATCGCCAGGAACAACCGCCGCAGGTTCTCGGTCTCGACCGGTATCTCGGTGTTCGGCATGCGGACGGACGAAAGCTTGGTGACCGCCTCGACCAGTCCCGCGATGTCCCCGCCGAATTCGTCCGCGATCTGCTCGATGGTAACGTCCGTGTCTTCCGGGACGTCGTGCAAGAGCGCCGCGGCCACGGTGGGAGCGTCCAGCCGCCAATCGCAGAGCAGGATGGCTACCTCCAAACAGTGACAGACGTACGGTTCGCCCGTCCGTCGGTATTGGCCGTCGTGGCTGGCCCGGGCCCGGCGGAAGGCGCGCTCGATCAAGTCCCGCTGCTCGTCGGAGAAGCGGGACAGCCGGCGCCGCAGCCGCTTATGCGCCGCGGAAATCGTCGAGTCGCCACTCAAGACTGGTCCTCCCGTTCCATTGGTTGATCATCGGCCGCCCGATGATGTCTAGCGTCGAACCGACGGCGGCCTCCGCCGCCCGTTCCCCTTCGCCGAAAGCGATGGCCGGGATGCTCCGTCCGTCCGGCAGGCGCAGGGTCTTCTTGAGGTGTTTGCCGTCTTCGCCCACGGTCGACACCTGTTCTACGGTAACGCCCTTCAGCAGGAGTGACGGTCGGGGGTTGCCCCGGCCGTGCGGCTCGAACCGATCGAGATAGCGGCAAAGCTCCTCGGTCACCTCTTCCGGCCTGACTTCCATGTCGACGTCCTTGGAGATCGCGTAGTCGTCCGGACCCAGGCGCTTCCCCGCGAATTCTTCCAGCGACCGCTTGAAATTCGCCAGCTTGTCCGCGGAGACGGTCAGGCCAGCGGCCTGGGCATGCCCACCGAATTTCTCAAGCAACGCCTCGTTGGCGCGCAGCGCGTCGGTGATGTGGAACCCGGCGGTCGAACGGGCGGAGCCGGTATACGTGTCCCCTTCCTGCCCGAGGACGAGCGCGGGGCGGGCGTACGTTTGGCTGAGCCGGCCCGCGATCAGCCCGGCGATGCCGCTTTTCCATGGGCCCTCGACGATGATAATCGCCCGGTCGTCACCGACCCGGCCGAGACGTTCCCGGGCTTCGGCCACGGCGGACTCGGTCAGCTCGCGGCGTTCGCGGTTGCGATCTTCGAGCGTATCCGCCAGACGTTTGGCTTCCGCCGGATCCTTGGCCATCAGCAGGCTCAGCGCGTCGTCCGCCCTGCCGAGCCGGCCGGCGGCATTGAGGCGCGGCGCGATGGTGTATCCCAACGTACCGGCCGTGACGTTCTCCTGCTCCACCCCGGCGGCAGTCAGCAGGGCCTGCAGTCCGGGCCGCGGCGACTTCCGCAGGACGGTCAGCCCGAAATGGACCAGGGTCCGGTTCTCGCCGCGCAGGTCCGCCAGGTCCGCCACCGTGCCGATCGCGACCAGGTCGAGCAGCCACTTCTCGGCCGATTCCTGCTCGCGCGCGCCGAGGCCGGAAGCCTTGATCAACGCTTGCGCCAGCTTGAACGCGACGCCGACGCCGGTCAGTTCCTTGTTCGGATAACCGTCGCCGGGACGCTTCGGGTTGACGACCGCTTCCGTGTCCGGGATCCGCGGCGGCGGTTCGTGGTGGTCGGTGACGACGATCCGCAATCCGTCCTTGCGGCCGGCAGCGATTTCCTTCGCACAGGAAATACCGCAGTCGACCGTCACGACCACGGCCGCACCGTCCTGCTTGAGCTTCTTGAGCGTGTCCGTGGTGACGCCGTAACCGTCCTGATAACGGTCGGGAATGAACGTATCCACCGTACCGCCGAGTCTCTTGATCGCGTCGGCCAGGAGTGCCGTCGCGGTCAGGCCGTCGGCGTCGTAGTCGCCATGGACCACGATCGGCTCTCGCTCAGCAATCGCACCGCGGATTATTTCGGCCGCCTCCGCCAGATCCTTGAGCTGCGCCGGGTCCTCCAGGCCGCTCGCGTAGTCGGGTTCCAGGAAGGCCGCCGCCTCCGCCGGATCAGTGATACCGCGGTTCAACAGCAGCTGCGCGACCACGCGGGGATACGCCCCGAACCGCTTGAGATGGGATGCGGGCGCGTCATCCGCCAATTGCCATTGTCGTGGTTCATGTTTTTTAGCCTTGGTTGACTTGATTTCTTGCATAATTTAAGGTATGGTGCTGTATCCGACATTATACTCACATGAGCGAGCCACGACCGAGCGAGGACGGACAGACGGGATTTCCCGAGGCGGAGGTCGGGCAAGGACGTGAGTCGGAAGACCGGCCGGAATTGCCGCTAGAAGAACGCCTGGGACGGGCGGCCGATCGGTTCGAAGCGCGTGTCCAGGATTGGGGACAGCTCGGTTTCGAGACGGATCTGGAAACCAGACTGGACGAGATGGACAAGTGGGAGCAGGAAATGCAATGGATCGTGGACAGTCATGAACGTGCACGGCTCGGCGCAGTTGCCTTCGCCGAGCGGCAGATGGAGTCCGAAGCCGAGAAAAAACGGGGTCAGGCGGCGGCGCGGCTGAAAGGCAAAGAGGTTTCCGATGAACGACGGGAAAAGGAGTATGAGAAAGCCAAAGCCATCGGACGAAACGTGGCACTTGCCCACAGCGGTGCCGCACTTTGGTGGGAGCGTTCCGGAAACCCCGAACGGTTCCATAATCTGTACGAGTGGATCAACCGGCAGCTGATGAGAGTTGCCTGATCAGTCTTGCCGCGAGCGTTTCTCAGCCCAGAGCTGCCAGCTCACTAAGAGCGGCGCGGCGTTGAAGATCGAGCTGTAGGTCCCGATCAGGGTACCGAGCAGTAGGGCCAGGACGAAGGCATGCAACGATTCACCGCCGAACAGGTACATCGCCACCAGGACCAGGATCAGCGTGAGGGACGTGTTCAACGAGCGGACTAGGGTCTGGGCGATCGAATAGTTCACCGTGTCGACGAACCGGCGGCCGGGACGCTTGATCAGGTTCTCGCGGATACGGTCGAACACGACGATCGTGTCGTGGACGGAATAGCCGACCGCGGTCAGCAGGGCCGCGACGAAGGTGGCGTCCACTTCCATCCCGGTGAAGTACCCGAGCAACGAGAACGCGCCGAGCGTGAACAGGATGTCATGCAGCAGCGTCACGATGGTCGTCGTCCCGAAGCGCCAGCTGGAGGCCGGTTTCGGAACGTTGCGGAAGGCGTACGCGATGTAGAGCAGGATCAGCAGCGAGCCGAGTCCGACCGATAGGAACGCCTTGTTGCGCAGCTCCTCGCTGATCGACGGACCGACGGTCTCGAAGCGCAGCTCCTCCGCTTGCGGTCCCAGCGTCTTCCGGGCGCTGGCCAAAAGGTCGTTGTGCTGCTCGGGATCCAACTGCTTGACGCGGACTTGGTAAGTGCCGGCCGAGGTCGACTGCACGACCGGGTCGCCGTACTTGTCGCCGAAGGCGTCCCGCACCTCGTCAGCATCGATGCCGGCGGGAGCTTTGATTTCGATCAACGAGCCGCCGGTGAAGTCGATGCCGAGCCGCAGGCCGAACAGCACCAGGCTGATCGTACCGGGGACGATCAAGAGCAGCGAGAGCGCGTACCACCACTTCCGGTAGTCGGCGAGGCGTCTAAGCACGCTTCCCTCCTTCCGGCGCCGCGCCATCCGTCCGGACGACGTCCCACAGCGCGGGCTTATTCGCCAAGACGGTCCGCACCGCCAGCCGCATCAATGTCCGCGAGACCGTGATCGCCGAGAAGAGCGAGATGATCACGCCGAGCGCCAACACGACCGCGAACCCGCGGATCGTCCCGGAACCGAAAGTGTAGAGCACGGCGGACATCAGCAGCGAGGCGGCGTTCGAGTCGCGGATCGAGGTGAACGCGCGGGAGAAACCGACCTCGAGCGCCGTCGGCAGCGAGCGGCCGTCACGCAGTTCCTCGCGCATCCGCTCGAAGATCAGGATGTTCGCGTCCACGGCGATACCGATCGAGAGGATGAATCCGGCGATCCCGGCCAGGGTTAGCGTCACTGGGATCAGCTTGAACAGCGAGATCATGATGCCGGTGTAGAGCAGCAACGCCAGGACGGCCAACGCGCCCGGCAACCGATAGTAGAGGATCATGAAGGCGGCGACCAGCACCAGGCCGATCAGGCCGGCCGCCAGGCTTTTCTGGACGGAGTCCTGGCCGAGCGTCGGGCCGACGGTGCGTTGCTCGACCTGCTTGACCGGCACCGGCAGCGCGCCGGCGTTGAGCTGCAGCGCCAGGTCCTTGGCCTCCTGTACCTGGAACCCGCCGGTGATCACCGCGTTCCCGTCGCTGATTTCCTGGGAGACGCGCGGCGCCGAGATGATCGCCCCGTCCAGCAGGATCGCGATCGGTTTGCCGACGCTGCGCCGGGTCATGGCGGCGAACTTCTTCGCCCCCGCTCCGTTGAAGGTGATGTTGATCTCGGGTTCCCCCGTCTGCTGGTTGAAGCCGACGTTGGCGCGCTTAAAGTCGGCCCCGGTCAGGTTCGAGTCCTTGGCGTATCCGGACAGCGGGTTCTTCGGATCCGGCTTCGCCTTCGGGTCCTGCTCCCGGAATTCCATCTTCACCGTGGCGCCGATGATCTTCGACGCTTGCTCGACGTCCGTCACACCCGGCAGCTCGACGATCACCCGGTACTTGCCGGCCGATTGGTTGGCCTGGACCAACGGTTCGGACACGCCGAGCGCGTTCACCCGCCGGTCGATCACGTCCACCGCGCCGTCGAGCCGGTCCTTGCGTTCCTGCTTCGGCACCTTGGACATGTCGGCTTCGTACACCAGGTGAGAGCCGCCTTCGAGGTCGAGGCCCTCGTGGATCTTGAGCTGCTTGTCCATGCCGAACAGCTTCAGGTCCGGACCGCTCGGCCAGACCACCAGTCCGACCAACACGGCCAGGGCCAGGATTCCGGCGAATGCGATTCTGATTCGTTTGAGTGTGGTTGCCATCAGGTGGATTTCAGATGATTCAGATGAATTTCTTGCGGCCGCTTTGCTTGAGTTTCTCGACGACCTTCTTGACGTCCTGGGCCCGGTCCTTCGGACAGATCAGGACGGCATCCTTCGTATTGATGATAACAAGGTCCTTGAGTCCGATCGTCGCGACGAGCTGGTCTGGAGAGTAAACGAAGCAGTCCTTGGTGTCGATGTCGACGTATTCACCTTCGAAGACGTTGTCGTTGGCGTCGTGTTCGAGCACGTCGTGCAGGTCCGCCCAGGACCCGACATCGGCCCAGTCGAACGAGGCCGGTATCACCGCCAGCCGGTTCGACTTCTCGAGGATGCCGTAGTCGATGGTCTCGTCGTCGAGCGCCAGATACGCCTTCTTGAGGTCGGCCGTATCTAACGTCTTCGCCCGTTTTATCAGCGCGGCGTGCTCCGGCAGATGGGATTCGAACTCGGACAGGAACACGTCGTATCGCGCGGCCGCCATGCCGGCGTTCCAGAAGTATTCCCCGCTGCTCAGGTACTCCTGGGCGCGGGATTCGTTGGGCTTTTCGACGAACTGGTCGATCGCGAACAAGTCGAATCCTTCGATATCACCCAGCGACTTGCCCCGCTTGATGTAGCCGAATCCGGTCGAGGGATAGGTCGGCTTCAGGCCGAGCGCGACGATCCGTTCCTCCCGGGCGGCGGCGGACGTCCAGGCCTGCATGGTCCGCCGGAATTCGGATTCTTCCTGGATCAGATGATCCGCCGGCAGGAACACGACGACGTCTTCGGGTTTCGCCTTCCCGGCCAGCGCTCCGAGGGCCAAGGCCAATGCTCCGGCGGTGCCCTTGCGGTCCGGTTCCACTACGATGTTCTCCTCCGGGATGTCCGGAACTTGCTGCCGCAATAACTCGTGATGCGACTCCTCGGTGACACAATGGATGTTCTTCACCGGCAAGCGGAGGCGCTTGACCGTCTGTTGTACCAAAGTGACTCCCCCATCTAACTCCAGAAGATGCTTCGGGTGCTTGCTGCGGGAGCGCGGCCAGAGACGCGAACCCGTACCGCCGCACAAAATGATCGCATGAACGCTCACCGGACCATTATTCCATACCTGCTCGCCTGTCGCGCGTCCTGTAGCGTAGGGGTATGCACTACGTCGCCGTAGCCCCGCTGGCCGTCTCGCGCCGGGATACCTATACCTACCGGACGGATTCCGAGGTGCCGGCCGGTACGGTCGTGGCGATTCCCTACGCCGGACGGCAGGGGCTCGGGGTCGTGATGGAAGCGGCCGGTCCCGACGAACGGGCGAAACGGGCGGTACCGACCGAGGAGCGGCTCCCGGCCTGGCAGTTGCGGTTCGGGCGCGGACTGGCGGAGGCGTATCTGGCACCGCTCGGGCAGACAATGGGCTTGTTCCTGCCGAAGTGGCGGGGCGGCCCGGCAGCCGGTTTTGCGGAGACGGGGTCAAAGTCGGCGGCGGCAGCGTCGGCGGATCGAAGGAGGTCCCGGCCGGAGATCCGGATCGGCGGCGCGGCCGGCCTTGATGGCCTTGTACTGGTCCCCGAGCGGGCGATGCTGAAGCAGTTTACAGCGGAGGGCCCGTGCTTTTCCGGGACCGCCCCGGTACCTGAGCGCCGGGACATCTGGGAACAGGTCCGCAACGGTACCGCCAAACCGGTGTTCGGTACGCGCTCGGCACTGTTCCTCCCCTGGAAGCGCCTCGACCAGGTCGTCGTCCTGCACGAGGACGAGCTCGGGCATCAGAACGACCGGACACCCCGATACCACGCGCGCGAAGCCGCGCGCTTACTGGCGGAAGCCCACGGCGCGCGCCTGATCCTCGCCTCACCGGCTCCGAGTCTCCGCGCCTGGGAACTGGCGGGGCTGCCTCAAGCAAAGGCGGGGGCGGAGGCCAAGGCAGAAGGTGCCGCTTCGCCGACCCTGATCTCACCGAAGTACGACGGTTTCGACGATCCCCTGCCGCACGGATTCATCGAGAAGCTGGCGGAGCTGCCGGGACCGGTGTTGGTGCACACCGTCCAGAGCAGGGTCCGGCAGGTCAGGGACGCGGTGAAGGCTTCAGGGGCGCCAGGGGCGAAAGTTGCCGGACTGTCGAACATCACGGTCGGCGGTCAGTCGACCGTCCTGGCCGGCAAACGGTACGGCAGCGTCGTCACCCTCGGCATCGACGCGATCCTGGCCCGGCCGGGGTTCATGGTGACGGAACGGGCCGTGGCCCTGCTCCGGAAACTCGGCGGAATCTTGCAGCCGAACGGTCCGTTGCTGGTCTACTCGAAGCATCGCGACCACCCTGCGTTCGCCGCGCTTAGTAAACCGTACGGGACTTTCCTTCAGGAGGAGATGCGGGATCGGGAGGCGCTGTCGCTTCCTCCGGTTCGGCCGTTGGTGCGGATCAGCACGGCCAAGGACGACCGCCCGAAGATCGAAAAAGCGCTCGGGCAATCGGACATCGACCCGCGGCGCGTCCGTTACGCCACGGAGGACGGCTCCCTTACCGTCTTGATCAAAGGAGACCCGAAGCGGTTGCGCGGACTGATCAGTCCGGAACGGCGCATCGGCGTCGAGTACTGAGTACACTGGAATCATGGAAGGAAAACGATTGCCCCTGGTCCCGTCGGACCACCCGGTCCTGCACAAGACGGCCTCGAAAGTCCCAAAGCCAGCCGAGGTACGCGGGTTGGTGGCGGACATGTTGGTCACCATGAAGACCGAAGGCGGCGTCGGGCTGGCAGCTCCGCAGGTCGGTCGAAGCGTCCGACTCTTCGTGACCGGCATCGGGGACCAGCGCGTCTTCATCAATCCCGAGCTAGAGCAGGCCTCCGACGAGTTGATCTGGTGGGAAGAGGGTTGCCTGAGTTTGCCGCGCCTGCTCGGCGACGTGCAGCGTCCGGGACAAGTCACCGTCGCGGCGACCGGCTTGGACGGAAAGCGCTTCACGCTGACGGCCGACCAGTTGTACGGCCGGGTGATCCAGCACGAGATCGACCACCTCGACGGGATTCTGTTTCCCGACCGGATGACGGACGTCACGAAGATACGCGAGCTCACCGAGGAGGAATGGCAGAGCCGGTTCCAGAACAAACGACTCCACGACGAGGAGATGTGATGAAGGCAGTCTTTCTCGGCAATCCCCCGCTGGGTCTGGCGGCGCTGAAGCGGCTAGGCGAGGTCGCGGACATCGCGTTGGTGGTCACTCAGATCGAGCCGCCCCGCCGGAGCGGACCCCGGACTAAGGGACTGCCCGTCGCCGAATACGCGCGCGAGCACGGCTGGAAGACGGCGGCGCCGGGCAAGCACGTCACCGCGCTGCTGGAGAAAGCGGCGCTCGACGTCTGCGTGGTAGCCGCTTACGGACACATCATCCCGGAGAAAGCGCTGGCCTTGGCGGACGGGCGGTGGCTCAACGTGCATTCCTCGCTGCTCCCCGAGTACCGCGGAGCGACGCCGGTGCAGCAGGCGATCCTGGACGGCAAGCCGCAGGCCGGAGTGACGATCATGGAGGTCACCGCGGCCATCGACGCCGGGCCGATCGTGGCCCAGGCGGAAGTCGCCAGCCGGCCGTCGGACACGACCGGGTCCCTGACGCAACGGATCGCGGAACGCGGCGCCGGGCTACTGGCCGAAGTGTTGCCGGATTACGTCGCCGGACGCCTCAAGCCGCAGCCTCAGGACGAGGCCAAGGCGACGATGACCGGGACGCTCCGGAAGCAGGACGGCAAGGTCGATTGGAGCCGCGACGCGGACTACCTCGGACGGTTCGTCCGGGCGATGCAGCCGTGGCCGGGCGCCTGGACCGAGGCCGGCGGGCACCGGGTGGAGGTCCTGGAAACGTCCGGCGAGGGACCATGGGAGGCGCCGCCGGGTACCTTCGACGGCCCGCCGCTCCGCGTCGCCACCGGCTGGGGTGCGCTGCACATCAAACGCCTGAAACCGGCCGGCAAGGCGGCGATGTCCGGCGACGACTGGCTCCGGGGCTGGCGCGGCGCCAAGCGCTTCGTCTAAGCCGTTTCGCCTCGTCTAAGCCGGCGGCAGGACCGACCAGGTCTCGTTGGCGTTCTTGACCAGCCGTCCGGGAATCGTGAACCCGGCGGCCTGTTTGTGTCCGCCGCCGCCGAGCACGCCGGCCAGCTTGTTGACGTCGATCGCCTCGTTCCGGGTCCGGAAACTGCCTTTGATCTCGCCTCTTCCGAGGTCGGTCAATAGTATCAACGCCGGTACGCCCGGAATCGAGTTCAAGAAGTTCACCAGGCCTTCGATGTCCTCCCGGTCGGCTCCGCACTCCTTGAGATCCTCGGCGGTCAGCACGGTCGAGACCACGCCGGCGGATTGCGGGTGCTGCCGGATCCGGGACATCGCCCGACCCCAGAGCTGCAGCTTGGGCACCGAACTGTGATAGAAGCAGTGCTGGATGATCGCCTTGAGGTTGGCCCCGCGGCGCAACAACGCGCTGGCCGCGCGGTATGTGTCCGCCGTCGTCGTCGCGTTGATGAACGCCGAGGTGTCCGTGACGATACCCGTCAGGAGGGCGGTGGCTGCGATCCGGTCGATCAGCCACCCTGCGTCCTGGGCCAAGACGTAGACCATTTCCGCGGCCGAGGAAGCGGTGTGGTCGTACACGGCCAGACGACGATCGCGCGGCGGCGCCGTCCGGGGATGATGATCGATGTCGACGACCGGCATCCGCCTCAATACCTGCGGGATATCCAAAGCGCTCATGTCGTCCTTCGGGCAATCGAGCATGACCAACAGGTCGGCGTCCTTGAAGTCGGGATCCGTCGTAAAGCGCTCGCTTCCCGCCAGGAACCGGTATCGCCCCGGCACCGGGTCCGCACAGGCCAACTGGACGTTGGCGCCGAGCGTCTCCAGGAGCAGCCCGAGCCCCAGCGCCGACCCAATCGCATCGCCGTCCGGCCGCTGGTGCGTGACCAGGATCGGCCGTTTCGCCCGCTCAAGAGTGCTAATTGCCCCCTTAAGCCGCGGCGTGGGAATCATCGCTTCAGGATCTCCGTGATCCGTCCGGCGTGCGTGCCGCTGCGGTCCCGCCGCAACGCGATCACCGGTGTCCGTTTCAATTCCAACCGTCCGGCCAGGTGACGCTGCAGGTCCGGCCGCACGTCTTCGACCGACTGCCAGGCGGAATCGGTGTCGGGGATCACGCTGACCCAGCAAGCCGCGTGCCGCAGGTCGGCGCTGGTCTCGACCGACAGCACCGTCGCGAACGTGTCGCCGCCGCCAAGTTCCTTGGCGAGCGCCGTGTTCAGTTCGGCCGCGAGCAGGGAGTTCACCTTGTCGGTGCGCAGGCTCATCAGCCTCCCAACGTCCGCTTCTTTTCGATCTTCCGGACCAGGGTGAGCACATCGCCTTCGGCGACATGAGGACCCTCGATCGTCAGACCACATTCGGTGCCGGCGCCGACCTCCTGGACTTCTTCATCCACCCGCCGGAGCGTCTTCACCTTCCCGGTCGGACCGTCCTTGCCGATCCGGTATTCCACGTTCGGAAGGAACTTGCCGTCCTCGACCTTGCACCCGACGATCTGGCTGGTCTTGGTGGTCCGGAAGAT
>JAUYKS010000025.1 GCA_030699935.1 bacterium
TCCGGGAAACTAACCGAAACGCTCTTTCCTAGCTGGACAAAGTTCGCAAGTTTTGGAGGAAGAAACGGGGACAGGGTGCGTCGGCGATAAAGCCGGAGGAAGGTCGCGAATGAAAGAGTCGTACAAGGTAAGACCTAGCCAGTCGCCTTGGCCTCGAGTGATGCGTGCGTTCGGGCAACCGGCGTATCGAAGCGTTCACCGAGGTACAACCGGGCTGTGTCTTGAGCTCCGAAAACATCCTTTTGTGGTGGCCGACCTTGTTCTGACAAGGGGAAGGCAACAGTAATGTCGAACGTCAACGGCAAGTCCGATGTTACCCCCACGGAGTCTAAGGCAGCGGGTCGGAATAGGACTACCCGGTGTTTGGCTGAATGACGACGCTCCATTTGGGAAGGATTTCGGATCGTTTCAGGCGTGTGGCGACGGGCTGGAAGGCAGACTTGCTGAGCCGAACGCCGGTCTCGTAGGCACCTTCGAGTAGCTGGACCAGGGGGCGAACGCCGCGCCAGGTCATCGTCCGCGCCCAGTCGAGCGCGGTATCGATCGAGGTCAGCAGCGCGCCGTTCCAGTGATTTTCCAGGATGCCCCAGCAACGTTCGATCGGGTTGTATTTGCTGTGGTACGGCGGATAGTAAGCCAACTCCAGCGTCAGTTGATGCCGGTCGGAGAAATCGACCAACCGCTTCATGAACTGGGTCCGCGAACTGGCGATCTCCGGCCCATTGTCCAGATCGATCAGCAGCCGACGCATGCCGGGGTACACGGCCCGGCGGTTGGTCCACCACAACTCCAAGCAATCGGCGACGAAATCGCTGGTGTCGCGCGACGTGCCGAACACGATGTTCAACTGGCCCGAGTCGACCTCCAAGATGCCGGCCGGTGCGAGCACGGCGGCGGGGTGCATGTCGTGATCCGCGGCTCGAACCGCTGCGCGACCGCGCGCCACGCCGCCCCGCGAGAACTCGCCGATCTTCACTTTGGCCTTGGTGTCGAGCGAGATACGGAGCGTTTCCGCGTCGCCGGCGGCTTGGGTATGGACTTGCCGCAAATGGTCGAAGATGGCGTCGGTTTCGGGAAGTTTTTTTGAGGCTTCGTCTTGCGGACCCGCCGCAGCCGATAGCCGAGCCGGTTCAACATGCTCCGCAGCGTGCGTTCGGCGGGCAGCGGTAGATCCGTTCCCGCCGTCTTGGCCGCCAACTGCTCGCGCACCTGCCGGGCCGTCATCCGCGTGTAGGCGAAGGGGGTTTGGAACTTGGGGTCGGCCTGGCTCTCGGGTTGCACCAAGGCGTGAATCTCGTCCGCCAACTGAGGCGACTGTTCCTCGAGCTTGCGGCGGCCACGAGTCGTGAAGTCGTCGCAACACCGAATGCCGGTGCGCAGTTCCTGCAGTCCCGTGTTCACGGCGTCGCGCCCCCAACCAAACGCCCGCTCGGCGCGCCGCGGGCTGCCATCACAAAACTTCGCAGCGACCTCCGCCTGAAACGCTCGCCGTCGGAAGCCCGTCAATTTCCGAGCCGCCTGCTTGATCGTCTCGATCACCGAAACCGAAAGTTCCGCTCGCATGGTCCCGTCCTTGAGACTCGATTACTTCCCCTGTGTGCGGCGATTTCTATCAAAATCAGTACGCTTCGGGTAGGCCAATTCAAGCCGGCTGCCTACGCAGTTGAGATGCACGGTTGTTTAGCTAGCAATCACGGTTTTCTACAGAGCCGTATCGCGGTAGGGACGGTCATTGCTGACCGCCCCCCGCACAGATCCGTACGTGCGGAACTACCGCATACGGCTCCTACCTTGGATATTGACATGCAAACCGCACGTTGGGATAGGGATGCAGGATCTTCGGTGTCGGTAGCCAACGTTGGCAGAGCTTCGAGAACTTTTCCCAAGTCAAGCGCCGTCCGCGTTGGCTGCGCTGTCGCAGTGAGCGGAGCCAGATGACTTGGATCGCATCGCGGAATTGCCGCAGACGCGCGTAGTTGCCGGGGACAGCATAATACTGACACCAGCCGCGAAACACGCCTTGCAGCCACGCGCCGACCATCGACAGGTCGTCGTGTCGTCTCCGTGATAGCTTCTCTTTCAGGTCTGCCAGTTTGGCTTGGAATTTCTTCCGCGACGTTTTGCGGTGGATCGTGAAATCTCCTCGCCGGGTCTTGCCGCTGATGTGCGTAAAGCCCAGAAAGTCGAACGTCTCGGGCGGGCCAGCGCCGCGCCGCGTTCGCCGCTCCTCTGCGTAACGCCCGAATTCGATCAGTCGCGTCTTTTCCGGATGCAGTTCCAAGCCGAACTTGGTAAACCGTTCCTTCAAGTCCGCCAAACATCGCCGGGCATCCGACTCCTCGCGGAATCCGATCACAAAGTCGTCGGCGTAGCGCACGATGCTGACTTCGCCTTGGGCGTGGCGTTTCCGCCAGTCGTCGATCCAGAGGTCCAGCACGTAGTGCAGAAACACGTTCGCGTAGAGTGGTGAGATCACCGCCCCTTGCGGCGTGCCCACTTTCGTCGGGGACCATGCACCGTCCTCGGACACTCCGGCCCTGAGCCATTTCTTCAGCAGCCGCAGCATCCGTCGATCGGCGATTCGATGCTCCAAGAACTTCATCAGCCATTCGTGGCTGATGTTGTCGAAGAAGCCGCGAATATCCGCATCGAGAATCCAGTTCACCTTGCGTTTCGTGATCCCCACAAACAGAGCATCCAAGGCCCGATGCTGGCTTCGTCCAGGACGAAAACCATAACTGAACCCCAGAAAGTCCTGCTCGTGGATGCATTCCAGAACCGTGCGCGCCGCCTGTTGGACGATCTTGTCCTCCAGGGCGGCGACCCCCAGCGGCCTCAGCTTGCCATCCGCTTTCGGGATGTAGGTCCGCTTGGAAGGCTTGGCCCGGTAAGCTCCGCGATGAATTCGTCCGTCGAGATCGTCGATCCGCCTTTCAAAATCCTTCGCGTAGTCACGCCACGTCTCACCGTCGATCCCCGGCGCGGCTTGCTTCTTCAGGCCGAAGAAGCTCGCTCGCAGGAGTTCCGGCGTGATGTGGTGCAGCAAGCTGGTGAACCTCAGCTTCTTATCCTTCCGTGCCGCTTCACGTACACCCGACAATCCACGCGACCTGGGTACGAACGGTGTCCCGTCCGAATTCCGGCGTTGAGTCCGGTCCAGTAGCGATTGCCCGGTGTTCTCCTTGGTCAGTTCCCTTCCCTCCGCCGACTCCGCAGGCAGCGGCACGCCGCCCTTGTTCGCCGGTTTCCCCGGTACTATGGAACTGTCTGACTCCCCGGCGACGTGCATATCGGACTTGTGGCCTCGCGCCTTTTCCGGCCGATCCGCTTCCATGGAAGAAACGGACGTCGCCGGGGTCTCTCGGCTTCCGTGAGGAAAGCTTCCAACCGTGCTTGTGGTCTTAGACTCCGTGGGGGTAACATCGGACTTGCCGTTGACGTTCGACATTACTGTTGCCTTCCCCTTGTCAGAACAAGGTCGGCCACCACAAAAGGATGTTTTCGGAGCTCAATACACAGCCCGGTTGTACCTCTGTGAACGCTTCGATACGCCGGTTGCCCGAACGCACGCATCACTCGAGGCCAAGGCGACTGGCTAGGTCTTACCTTGTACGACTCTTTCATTCGCTACCTTCCTCCGGCTTAAACGCCGACGCAC
>JAUYKS010000004.1 GCA_030699935.1 bacterium
AGTCCGAGGCCAAGGACGTGCTGCTGAAGATGGTCGAGAAGGAATTCTCCGCCGACCTGGCCAAGAAGGTCCGCCAGATGGAAGAGGCCGCCACGGCCGAAGGCGAGGAGCGGGCCAAGAAGATCGTGGCCACGGCGATCCAACGCTACGCCGCCGACCAGGCCGCCGAGATGACCGTGACGTCGGTGACGATCCCGAGCGAAGAGGTCAAGGGCCGGATCATCGGCAAGGAAGGCCGGAACATCCAGGCCTTCGAGAAGGCGACCGGCGTCGACATCATCGTCGACGACACGCCGGACACCGTGGTGATCTCCGGTTACAACCCGGTGCGCCGCCAGGTGGCGCGGCTGTCGATGGAGAAGCTGGTCGCGGACGGACGGATCAACCCGTCGCGGATCGAAGAGGTCGTCACGAAGTCCGAGAAGGAGATCAACCAGATCACCAAGAAGGCCGGCGAGGACGCGCTGTACGAACTCAAGCTGTCCGGCATCAATCCCGACCTGACCAAGCTGCTCGGGACGATGAAGTTCCGGACCAGCTACGGCCAGAACATCCTCAAGCACTCGGTCGAGGTGAGCTTCATCGCCCAGATGTTGGCCGGCGAGCTCGGCGTCGACGCGACCAAGGCCAAGCTGGCCGGCCTCTTCCACGACATCGGCAAGGCCGTGACTCACGAGGTCGAAGGGCCGCACGCGCTGATCGGACGCGACATCTGCAAGAAGTACGGCCTGCCGGAGGACGTCTGCCATGCGGTCGGCGCCCACCACGAGGACTTGCCGATCGACTCCACGCTGGACGTGATCGCCCAGGTCGCCGACGCGATTTCCGGAGCGAGGCCCGGCTCTCGGCGCGAGAGCTTCGAGCAATATGTGAAACGGCTGACCGAACTGGAGAACGTCGCCAATGGATTCGACGGCGTCGAGAAGGCGTACGCGATCCAGGCCGGACGCGAAGTGCGGATCATCGTGAAGCCGGAAGAGGTCGACGACCTCTCCACGCTGAAGCTGGCCAAGGACGTCGCCCGGAAGATCGAGAAGGAAATGACCTTCCCGGGCCAGATCACCGTCAACGTTTTGCGCGAGACCAAGGCGACCGAAGTCGCGAAGTAAGTCACTCGTTATGCTTTCTGAGAAAGTACTAACCGATGAAGCTCTCTTTGATTCATTAGACTTGAGGACAGTTGATGGTCTTCGGACAGACTTGGTTACCAGCCACTTTTCTCCGGTTCGTATTCCCGAAGGGTATGGATACAAAGGAAGCGCGGCTCGCGCACTTGCTCTGCGCAATTTACACATAGACCCTTCGTACCTTCCGAGGGATACGGACCTGATTCGAATAACGGAAGAACCTTTTCCGGGGGCTGATAATCACTATGCGTATACCCATATGCCCGATGATTTTGCGCATGGATGGGGCATCGAAGTAGTCAACAATTTGAATGAATACTTTGGGACTCGGGACTTCACTCTGAATGAAGTGATTGCCACGGATGAAATGTTGATTGCCACGCAACGATGCATCGAAGACTCCCGAGGTGGGGTAGTCAGACTTTCAGCGTATGAACATGATCTGTTTGACGGGCCCGGGCCTCGTATGGTGTCGAAAATGCTCCGTTTTTATTCAGAAATTAAGTATCGTCGAGGTTTTGCAGAATTAGCTAATACGTCAGGCCGTGAAAACGAAGCTGGCGCCACAACTGCATTTTGGATGGCCGAACAGCTCGAGAGAGCATATCAGCATGGTGAAGTGTATGCCGCAGCATTCGTTGCGGAACTATGCAGCAGAGGTCACTTGCCACGAGATTTGACTGCTCAAGAAGCGACCGCACATCTCAAGGAATTACTACCTGAAGATCCTGATTATTACCGCTTTCCTATTCGTGGTCGCTTTGCCAATAAAGTTATCTGGCAATCAATCTCGTGAAAATCCTCTTCTTCGGTGACATTGTAGGAAAGCCCGGCCAGGCCGCGGTCAAAGAGGCCATGTCCGTCTGGAAAGACCAATACCAGCCCGATTTTGTCATCGCCAATGCGGAGAATGCCAATCCAGGGGATATCGTAACGCCAAAAATACTTGATGAGCTTATTTCCACAGGAATCGAGGCCTTTACGTATGGCGATCATTTTTTCGACGGAGACTTCTCGAAGGTCGCCGAGTACCCGATCGTACGACCCCATAATTTCTCCGGCGACCATCCGGGAACGGGATACAAAGTGTTCGAGACTGCACTCCACAGACAGGTAGCGGTAATCAACCTGATGGGTCAGGCTTTCGTCAAACCGCGGGTTGAGAACTATTTTAACGTCATTGATGAACTCCTGAAAAAGATCGATCCGTCGGATGCGATATTCGTCGATTTTCATGCCGAGACGACGAGTGAAACCGAAGCGATCGGATGGCATCTGGACGGACGGGTTAGTGCCGTCATCGGAACACACACGCATGTCCCGACGGCAGATACCCGCTTGCTGCCAAAGGGCACGGCTTTCCAAGCAGATGTCGGGATGAGCGGTGCGGTTAATGCGATCATCGGGATGGACATTGAACGGGCGAACGCCTGGATACGGAGGCAACTCGGAGAAGACGTCCCTAAGTCTCCGCCCAAGGATCCCCGGACGCCATATGCGGTCGACGCCGTCCTGATCGAGACTGACGGCCCGACCAAATCCAAGTCAATCAAGCGCTTGACGACGCGTCCCGCCGCGTAGGCACGCCAAGCGGGTAATCCACAGGGGCTCGGTTGACAGATTTTTTCCTGTCGCCATACTGGGTGTACCAAGCAAAAGGCTTTGGTTAACCTATTCCCCACGAGAGGAGGTGACGCATATGGCAGGTGCAACGATGAACAAGCAAGACCTCATCGAGACGATGGCGAATCGCGCCAAGATCTCGAAGAAGTCCGCGACGGTGGCGCTTGAGGCGCTGACCGATTCGATTACCAAGACGCTGCAAAACCGCGGCAAGGTGTCGATCAGCGGCTTTGGCGCGTGGTACGCGAACACCCGGGCAGCCCGGATGGGCGTAAACCCGCAGAACACCACGGAACGGATCAACATTCCGGAAACCACGGTGGCGAAGTTTACTCCGGGTAAGAACCTGAAGGAAGCCGTCCGCAAGTAATATGTCCGATTTTTGTTAGTCCTCTCGGCGGAATCGTCGAGGGGGCTTTTGTATCTGGGCTAAGATTAGTACACGGGGCGTGGCGCAGCCTGGTAGCGCGCCTGCTTTGGGAGCAGGAAGTCGTCAGTTCGAATCTGACCGCCCCGACATGGTGAAACGACAATGGTTATGGGCTCCGGTGCTTTTGTTCGTCGCGGCGTTCGGCTGGCTCTTCGTCACCGATTACCTACAGAAAGCCGAAACGCGCCGCGACGACCAGCGGCAGGTCGCGGTCGAACGGATCAAGCGCGTGCTCGACCGGCGCGGCATGATGATCCCCGCCGTTGACGGTTCGCTCAGAAACCGGGAGGCACGGACCGAGGTGACCGGGGGGTTGGCAAAGATCGGCTCCGCTCCGGAGCGCCCGAAGGACACGGTCGTCAACTACGCGGTGGACCCGGACTCGAAGGCCTACTTCGTCTGTACGTTCCTGGAACGCGGCGGTGCTTTCTATGCGAACCGCCACGGCACGTTCAGCGGTCCGGCCGAAAGCTGCCGGCAGGATGCCGACCCCGCCGCGGTGGATTACGTGCTCGACACGAAGATGACCTCCGCCGGCGCGACGGCCTTTCTGCGCGCGGACCCCGCCTTCGTTTCCAAACCGTTCATCCAGCGAAAGTGTGCCGCCACCTCCGACGACGGCCAGCTGCAAGGATGCTTCACCGGCAACCGGATCTACCTGATCGACCTGCCGCAGCAAGAGATCCGGCCCGAGGTCTCGGTGACCGCGGTGCACGAGATGCTGCACGCCGCTTGGGAGAGCCTCGGCACCGCGGAACGTCAGCGCCTCACCGGCCTGCTGCAGGACCTCGTCCGCCGGAACCCGGAGCTGAAGGAAGCGGCGGCTTCGTACGACGACGGGTCCCGGATCAACGAGATCCATTCGATCGCCGGCACGGAGCAGCTCGACGTCGGTACCGAACTGGAGCGGCACTACGCGAGATACTTACATGACCGCAAGCTGATCGTGCGCCGCCATTTGTCCTACGAAAAAGTGCTTGACGACCTCACCGCGGAAATCGAACGGCTCAAGGCGGAGCTGATCGCGCTCGAGCGGCGCGCCGAAGCGTTGATGGCATCCGGCGACATCGACGCTTACAACGCGTTCGTCGAGGAGTACAATGCCCGCGCGCCGGAACTGGTCGAGGAGATCAACGCCAAGGTGGACCGCTTCAACCGACTGACCGAACATACCCGTCCCGACGGCCGCGTACCGACGGTCCGGGCGCGGTGACGGTGACTAGTCGCGAGCTCGTGAGCCGCCGCGGCCCGGAGTTACGTTAGAATAAGGAACGTCGTACGCAACTCATGCGGGTGTCGTATAACGGCTATTATTCCAGCCTTCCAAGCTGGCGATGCGGGTTCGATCCCCGCCACCCGCTCCAAGCCGCCACCGGCCCCCTTAGCCTTGACTCAGGCACGAATCCGTGCTACTATTATTCAATTTTCCGCTCCGAAGGCACGCGGCGCGCGAAGAGGCCGGGCAACCATGCCCGCAACCAAATCAAACGCAATGCTTGCCACCGTATTCCAAGGAGTGTTCGACACCACCTATGACATCACGTTCCGGGACCGGTTGCCGACCTTCGGCACCGGCTGCGCCAAGGTCACCAAGGGATACATCGATCCGGCCAACGACCGGATCGTGATCCGCCGCGGACTCTCCGCGGAGGACCGGGCGCGGACGCTACTCCATGAGATCGTCCACGACTGCTACCCGGATTGGAGCGAGGAGGACGTCGAGGACTGCGCGCGATTCGTCTACGACAATCTCTCGAACTCCGACCAGGGAATCGTCCAATTCCTGGCCACCGATCCGGACGAAACGGTCGAGCCGGAAGCGACCAGAACCAAGTAACACCGATCGCCCAAGAGGCGGTTTTTTGCTGCGCGGATATACTAACCAATGCGCCCCGGTAGCTCAGCGGAAGAGCAGGAGACTTCTAAGCTCAAGGCCGTAGGTTCGAATCCTACCCGGGGCACCATAAGCACTCATTAGATAATGCCATGACAAAACACATCTTTATTGTCGGTCCAGGTAGTGTTGGCAAATCAACGACAGGTTCTCTACTGGCAACGAAGCTTGGCTATGCTTTCCGTGACGTTGATAGCCAGTTCTGTGAGCGTATCGGATTAATTGGTGATTACATTAAGGAAAAGAGTTACCGCGATTACTGCAAGAAAAATGCCGACCTATTCGACACACTTGTTGCAGAGGCTGGAGAACCGACTGTCTTCGCGTTGCCGTCCGGTTTTTTAGTTCACGAAAAAGCTCCTGAGATCGCCGAATCAAACAAGAAGTTGCTGAAAAAGCTAGGGCTAACAATCCTCCTATTGCCGTCTCAAACCGCCAAAGAGGGTGTCGATACCGTCGTGCAGCGGCATCTTTCGCGTAATTACATTGATACCGACGCCAAGATTGAAAGGGAGCGGTTCATTTCTCGATTCCCAAAGTACCTATCATACGGTGGTAACATTCAGATTTTTTCCGTGGCTGCGCCCGAAAAGATCGCCGATGAAATGCTTGTAAGAATCAAGGAGTGGCAATCGAACATCAAAGCGACTTTATGAAACCTGCCCAACTCATCGCCGTCTGCGGGTTGCCCGGGTCGTTCTCCGAGGTCGCGGCGCGGGAATACCTGACGCAGGTCGGTTCGGATCACGAACTTCGGTACTGCTCCACGGCGGCCGAAGTCGTCGCGACGATGCAGGACGGTGCGGCGCTCGGCGTGGTGCCGGTCGAGAACTCAGTAGCCGGCAAGGTCGGCGAAGCGGAAGCAATTCCCGCCGACGCCAAGCATGTCCAGGTCGTGACGATCCCGGTCCGGCATCAACTGATGGTCAAACCGGGCACGACGTTCGAGTCGGTCCGGCGCGTCGTCTCGCACGAACAAGCGCTGGCCCAATGCGCGACGTTCCTTCGCGAGAAACTTCCGCAGGCGGAGCAAGTTCCCTATCCCGACACCGCCCAAGCCGCGAAGGACCTAGCGGCGGGGAAGCTCGAACCGACCGACGCGGTCATCGCCTCGGAGCGGGCGGCGCAGGAATACGGACTCGAGACGATCCGCGAGCACATCCAGGACGATCCGGAGAACCGGACGCGCTTCCTGGTGTTCGCTTTGTCCGGCCGGTAAGCGGGGGCATAATGGGTTAGTGGGCAATCCACATGGTGGCTGTAGCTTAGTGGTAAAGCGCCAGTTTGTGGTACTGGAGATCGGGAGTTCAATCCTCCTCAGCCACCCAACGGAATATGAAAGTAATTCTCTTACATGGAAAAGACGCCTCTCCATCAGACAAGTGGTATCCGTGGTTGAGAAAAGAAGTGGAGCGGCTTGGAGTGGAGTTTCACGCGCCCACATTGCCGAACCCCTCCGATCCCAGAATCGAGGAATGGAAGTCGGCGCTGAGCCAACTTCGACCCGACGAGGATACAATCCTGATTGGTCATTCGAGAGGTGGCGTGGCGATACTTCGCTGGCTGGAAGATCAAAAGCCATCAGTCAAAGTCCGGAAGGTAATTCTCGTTGCGACCAACTCCGGGCTGCTTTCAAAAAGGGCGATCAAGGGAGAGTCGAACTTTGGCTTTTACACTGACGAAGGGTACGACTTCGGAAGGATAAAAAAGCACTCTGATAGTTTTGTGATTCTTCATTCTAAGGATGATGAATGGGTCCCGTATGACGCTGGTTTGGAGAACGCATCAGGGTTAGATGCTAAATTCCGTTCATTCGAAAATAAAGGCCACTTTGGGTCTAAAGTGAAGGAAGTGCCAGAAATAATGGCTGAGGTTCAGGGAGACTCTTAGAAATCTCGGTTCTAACGTCGTCCACGCAGCCACCCCAAGCAGCAGTATGTTTTTGAATGTAGAAATTAAGGCCCGGTGCAAAAACCCCAATCAAGTCAGGGAGTACTTGCGTAGCGCTGAACACAAAGGAACTGACCATCAAGTAGATACCTACTTCAACGTCAGGACCGGGCGCCTAAAGTTGCGGGAAGGCAAGATCGAAAACGCATTGATTTACTACGAACGCGGCGACCAGCCGGGCCCAAAGCAATCCCAAGTATTGCTCTACAAGGGACAGCCGAAGTCATCTCTTAAGGAAGTGCTGACTAAGGCGCTGGGCGTGCTGGCGGTAGTCGACAAACAAAGAGACATCTACTTTTTGGATAACGTGAAATTCCACGTCGACTCAGTGAAAGGTTTGGGGAGTTTCGTTGAGATCGAAGCGATTGATGAAGACGGCTCAATCGGCAAGGACCGTCTCAATGAGCAATGCCAGCAACATCTGAAGGCTTTGGGAATTCGTGATCAGGACCTGATTGCTACTTCTTACAGCGATTTGGTTTTGGAATCCGAGTCAGATACTTCAGGAAAATCTAATGAATGAACAAGGTATTCTTAGACTCATCCAAAACGATCCTTGGATGATGGACGTCCTGCGTTCCGCCTCCGAACTGGACCTGCCGGATTGGATGATCGGTGCCGGTTTCGTACGCAACAAGGTCTGGGATCATCTGCACGGTTATACGGACGCTCATCGTGGAGCGGATATCGACCTGATTTACTTCGATCCGGATTCCACGGACGAACAAGTCGAGAAGAGATACGAGCGGAAGTTATCCGAAAAGATGGATGAAGACTGGTCGGTCACGAACCAGGTCCGCATGCATGAAGAACATGGCGACGCTCCCTATCGGGATTCCGAGGACGCATTGGCGTATTGGCCCGAGACGGCGACCTGCGTGGCGGTCCGGATCGGCAAGCAGGGGAAGCTCGAGTTGATCGCGCCGCACGGCATCGACGACCTGGTCAACCTGGTAGTCCGGCCGGGGCCGCTCCATACCAAGCCCGAAGAAGCTCGGGCACGGATCGCCGAAAAGCGTTGGTTGGAACGCTGGCCGAAGCTGAAAGTAATCGGAATCTAAACCGAAATGAGCACTCAAGAAGCCGCCATCGACTCGCTCTTCGAACGTTTCGAAGGACTATCCGGTATCGTGGAGCGGATCGCGGAGATCGACGTGCTCTGGGGAATCGGCGGCAGCGCGGCGCTTTTCGTGAGCGGGCACAAGCGTTTTCCGCACGATGTCGATATCATCCTTACCACCGAGGGGCATGACCGCCTGGATGCTTTGTTCAGGATACGATCCGAGCGGGTCGAGACGCCCGCCGAGGAAGCTCGGAAGTCGCTACCGGGTGCCGACGGTTCCGTGTCGTTCTTAAGTGACTACACGATCAAGGTCGGTGACCGCCGTTACCTCTATGAACTTACGCCGGAGATGATCAAAAGGCGGGATTCCCGGTTCGGACCGGTCCACGTCCTGCGGCCGGAGGTCGTGGTGATAGCGAAGGCGTTGCTCCAGCGCCCAGGAGAGCACAAGCAGGATCTGCAGGACGTGCTGGAAGTAGCCAAGGCGCGTCCGCTCGATTCCGCTTACGTATCCGAACTAGCCAGACGGCTCGGCGCCTCGGATATCGTGAAAAAAGTCCTTAAGCTTGTGGCATGAGCTCGAAAAGAGCTTGACCAATGCCCGCGAGACCGTGGAGCACTACGCCTCGACGTCGGAGCGGCGCGACGCGATGCTCCGGCGGCTGGGCTTCGCGTAGTCGCTGCAGTCACCGGTTGTCGGAGTTTTCCGCGGTCCGTTCTGCGGTACGATTAATCCGTGACCAAACAAAAACGACCGGCCATCAAGACGCAGGGCCTCACCAAATACTACGGCCAGACCCGCGGCATCGAGGACCTCGACCTCAGCGTCGAACAGGGTGAGATCTTCGGATTCCTCGGACCGAACGGCGCCGGCAAGAGCACGACGATCAACCTGCTGATGGGATTCCGCAACCCGTCGGACGGCAAGGCGCTGGTGCTCGGAAAACCGATCGGACCGGGCGCGGTCGAACTGCGCCGGCAGATCGGATTCATGCCGGGCGAGCTCTCGCTCTACGGGGACATGAAGGCGCACGCCTTGCTGGACTACTTCGCGGACCTCCGCGGCGGTCCGGCCAAGAACGGTGAGACCGGTAGCGTCGAAGACGGCTATATCCACGAACTCGCGGAACGCTTCAGGCTGGACCTCGGCAAGAAGGTCAAGAACCTGTCGAAAGGCAACAAGCAGAAGGTCGCGTTGGTCGCGGCCTGGATGCACAAACCCGACCTGCTGATCCTCGACGAGCCGACCAGCGGCCTGGACCCGATCGTCCAGGAGGAATTCCACGACCTGGTCCATGAGGCGAAGCGGCGGGGCGCCACCGTATTCCTGTCGTCGCACGTGCTGTCCGAGGCCGAACACCTCTGCGAGCGGGTCGGTGTGGTCAAGGAGGGCCGGCTGATCGCGGTCGAGCGGATCGCCGATCTGCACGCACGCGGCATCCGGCACGTGGAGGTACAGTTCGCGACCAAGCCGTGGAAGGACATGCTGGACCGGGTCGAAGGCATCCGCAACGTGCGTGTCGACGGCAAGACGATGCGGTTCACCGTGCACGGCTCGATCGACAAGGTGATCAAACTGCTGGCGCGGCACCGGATCGTCAACCTGAGCAGCGAGCCGGCCAGTCTCGAGGAATTCTTCTTCGACGAATACGGGGAAGAGGTGGAATCATGAGTCTTGGCGTGTTCACGAGGACGATCCGCGAAAACCGGAAGGCGCTGTTCTGGTGGGGGCTCGGCCTGGCGGTCTACGTCCTGATCAACGCCGCGTTCTACCCCGATTTCAAGGACCAGACCTCATTCAACGAACTGCTCAAGTCGGAAGCGGTCAAGGCGTTCTCCGGGAATGTGACGAGCTTCACCTCGCCGGAAGGGTACCTCAACGCCCAGATCTTCGCGCTGGTCGCGCCGATCCTCTTGATCATCTACGCGGTCGGGCGCGGGACCGACGCGGTCGCTGGCGAGGAAGGCCGCGGCACGTTGCCGTTGCTGCTGGCGAATCCCGTCCGTCGGGAAGCGGTGGTGCTGCAGAAATTCGCCGCGATGACGGTGACGACGGCATTCCTGGCGCTGATCCACTTCGCGGTGCTGGCGACTTTCGCGCCTTCATTCGAACTCCATATCGGCCTGGCCAATCAGGTCGCGATGGGGACGTCGCTGTTCCTGCTGGCGCTGGCGTTCGGGGGCGTCGGGTTCCTGCTCGGCGCGGCCACCGGCAACCGCTCGTTGGCGACGGGCGTCTCCGTCACCTTGGCGACCGGCACGTACCTGCTCTTCAATCTTGCGCCGCTGGTCGACGCGATCGAACCGTTCCAGAAGTTCTCGCCGTTCTACTATTACTTCCAGAACGACCCGCTGACGAACGGACTCGACCTCTGGCACGCGGCCGCCTTGGCCGGAACCGCGCTGGTCTGTCTGGGATTGTCCGTGTTGGCGTTCCGACATCGCGATATCCAGGCCTGAGGATATACTGGCAGTATGCGCCCGTAGCTCAGCGGATTAGAGCACCTGCCTTCGGAGCAGGGTGTCGGAGGTTCGAATCCTTCCGGGCGCGCATGAAAGTCATCGTCATCGGCGGCGGTCGCTCCTCGGAACACGACGTTTCGTTGCAATCCGCGGCTGCTGTGCGCGAAGGACTCCGCGAGGCAGGCCATGAAGTCCACTACGTGGAGATCGCCAAGGACGGAACCTGGCGCCACGGGGATGAGGGACTGCCGGTCGAGCCCGGGAAAGGACTGCTTGGGGCCGATGTCGTCTTTCCGGTATTGCACGGACCGTATGGCGAGGACGGCACGGTGCAAGGCATGCTCGAACTTATCGACGTACCGTACGTCGGCAGCGGCCTGCACGCTTCGGCTACTTGCATGGACAAGGCGGTGTTCAAGGAATGGATGGCGCACCACGACGTTCCCCAGGTCGAGTTCGTGACGCTGCGGCATCCGGTGACTGCGCCGGATCGGGAACGGATCGGTAAACTCGGCTGGCCGGTATTCGTGAAGCCGTCGCGCTTGGGATCGTCGGTGGGAATCGGCAAGGCCGGGAATCCGGAGGAGCTCGAAACGGCGCTGAAGGAGGCGTTCGAACACGACTCGGTCGTGCTGGTTGAGCAAGGTTCTTCCGGTCGGGAAGTCGAAGTCGGGATCCTCGGCGTCGGCGACCTGGCGGTTTCCGAACCCGGCGAGATCATCGTGCCAGGGGACGGTTGGTACGATTACGAAACCAAGTACACTCCCGGTGCCGCGGAGGTAGTGATCCCGGCCGACCTGCCGAAGACCACCGTCAAGAAAACCAAAGGACTCGCCGAACAGGCGTTCCGCGCGACCGGCTGCTCCGGCATGGCCCGGGTTGACTTCTTCGTGGAGAACGAACGGGTCTTAGTCAGCGAGATCAACACCATCCCCGGGTTCACCCAGACCAGTGCATACCCGCGCTTGATGGAAACGGCCGGGGTGGCGTTTCCGGATTTGCTCAACCGGTTGCTCGAGGACGCCCGAGCCGACTTCCGCGCCTTCCGGTCACGAGAACATTGACGGTTGAGCCAAAAAACAGTATAATAATCCGCTATGAGCAAGCGACTACCAGACGCGGAACGCGAAAATCCAGACTGGCTTTCGGAGCCGATTCCGATCGGCGTCGGTGACGTTGAGGACTACGCGGAGCTGCCAATCAAGGAAAACGGCGAACCGCTGGTGGCGATCGGACCGTTTGCCGGCAACGATTATGATCGTTTGCTGACTGACTCGCTATATGCCGGTGAACGAGAGAATTCTCCGTATCCCCCCGAATCATTGGAGGGAAGCCTGGTAACGACCTTCATGCGGGAAGGTACGTCCGAGCGGATTCGCCAAGCCGAGGAGTTGCTGCCTGAGGGTTATCATGTGGTCGTTTGGGATGCCTTTCGAACACTCGAAGTCCAAGGCTCTCTGTATGACTTCTATCGCGCCAAGCTCGCGGAACTGCATCCGGATTGGGACGATGAGCAACTCGATGCAGGAACGGTGCCGTATGTTTCCAAACCGTCGCGGGATTCGAAACGCCCGGCCACCCATAACACCGGCGGAGCGGTCGATCTTGATATCATCCGGATTCCCACCGAAGCGGAAACGCGAATCCAAGAGATAGACCGAAGGATTTTTGAGATCGGGGATTCCGGCGATGATTGGGAGGAAGTGTATGAGCTTGAGCGGGAGCGGCAAGATATCTTTACTAATCAAGCCGAGCCGCTAGAGTTCGGAGCGGTTCGTGATTACGGCGACAAGCAGGCCGCCGCCGACTACTTCGAGCGTCTGTCCGAAACGCGTTCGTTGACTCCCGAAGAACTGGAAGCCCGGGACAACCGCCGGATGCTCTACAACGTGATGGAACGCGTCGGAATGCAACCACTTGCCAGCGAATACTGGCACTACAACGACGAGAATACTCAGATGGGCAGCAGGGTTGCCGGGCAAGCCGAAGCTTCGTACGGACGCGCTTGGCTCAGTAAGGACAACCTCACCCATGAGCTGATGCGGCGCCAACACCTTTCCGGCGCGAAGGTTTATGCGGAAGATGCCGTTGCGACCGAACTCGGCGATTCCGAGCTCGACACCTTGCTTAAAAAAGTTGCCAGCGAAACGGCGCACCCGCGTCAGACGACCTTACCCGAAGCGGCTGTGATCCAGCCGGAAGACGTTTCCTGACCGTTACCGCGGCAGGAACGCGATCGCGGAGTGCACCTTGCGGCCTTCCGAGAGGACGGTTCCCGGCGTTTGCGAATCCCGGATGCCCGCCCGCGGCCGGTTGACGAGGCGGCCGCGGTGTACGAGCGAGGTCGAGCCGCCGCCGTCGAGATTGAGCGCGTCCGAGCAACCCAGTTCCACGAACAGTTCCGCCAGTTCGCCGATCGTGAGTCCGGCGTCCGCCGGCGTCTGGCGGAGCCGCTTCGGTACGGTGTACGGACCGTCGCAGGCCAGCACCCAGATGCGGTCGTCGCTCAGGCCGATGGCCGCCCGCTGGTACCGGCCCTTGGTGATGTCGGTGTCGTTCGTGCGGCGCCAGGTTTCCGGGAAGCCGTCGAGCGCTGCGCCGGGGTAGACTTGCGACCGGCCTCCGATGAGCAGCGTGGGACCGGCTTGGATCAAGTCGCCCTGAGGATGCTTCGGTAACTCCCGCCGCGCCGCGATCCAGACCTCGCCGTTCTCGACCGACAGCGTCCCGCGTTCGTCCGCCCAGGGACCGAGGTGGCTTTCGACCGGTTGTCCGCGCATCCAGACCTCGCCGACCGGCAACCCGCGGCCCCGCATAAAGAATCCGCCGACGATCGCGTGGAATATCTGCGTCCGCCGGCACCACTCCGTCAACGGTTCCGATTCGGGGAAGACCGCGACCCGCACCGCGGTCAACGCCCGGTCGAAGACGGCCAGGTGGATATGCGTCCGCTTTCCTTCGTCTAACTCGATCGGGAACGAAAGCGCTTCGTGTCCAAGTTTGCTCGCGGCGTACCGCCGGAGGATCTCCCGGGTATTTTTTCGGAAGGCCATGGAACCTGTGGGTGCAGCAGGACTCGAACCTGCAACCAATTGCTTAAGAGGCAACTGCTCTACCATTGAGCTATGCACCCGCCAGTCGATTATAGCGGATTCCGGCTTCGTTTCGCGGTATACTTGCCGTAACCGACCAACATGACTATCACCATTCCCCGGATCCTGGCCATCGAACTGACGATCATCGCGACCGCCATCATCCTGTTTTTCGCCGGCGGGCTGGTTTCCGAATTCGGATCACTCGCCCTGGTCGTAGCGTTCTCGGTGCTGCTTACCTACGCGTTGCTGCCGGCGGTCAACCGGCTCGACCGGTTCAAATACGTGCCGCGCGGCCTGTCGATCCTGGTCGTCTACGCGGGAATGGTCCTAGCGCTGACCGGGTTCGTCGCGTTGATCTCGGTGCCGTTGTCCGACCAGGTGCAGGAATTCGCGGAGAACTATCCGGATTACCAACGCCAGTTCGAATCGGGCATTCCCGAGACGCAGCAGTGGCTGGATAACCATAAGGTCGGGTACGACCTGCAGACGTCATCCGACAAGTTAGTGGACAAGATCGAGAACAGTACGGACGTCGTGATCAGCCGGACCGGCTCGATCGTCTCCGGATTCTTCGGCACTTTGTCGTCGGTCTTCTTCGTCCTGTTCGTGACCGCCTACTTCCTGCATTCGGGAGGTCGGTTCGTGGACCGCCTGATCCTGCTGTTTCCGAAACGCCGCCACCGGTTCGTTCGCAAGCTCGCGCACGATTACGACCGGATCCTCGGCCGCTACGTCCGCGGACAGTTGATCATTTCCGGCGTGGTGGCGTTGGCGGTCGGACTGTTCACCAGCCTGATCGGATTGCCGTACTCGGTGATCATCGGGTTGATCGCGGGCATCACCGCCTTGATCCCGGTGATCGGAGCGCTGCTCGGCATGATCATCCCGGTCGTGATCGCCGCCTTGGTCAATCCGATCCTGATCCCGGTGTTTATAGCCTTCTTCCTGGTCTTGAACGAGATCACCGACAAGGTGCTGTATCCGCGGGTCGTCGGACGGGCGGTCGAACTCCATCCGTTGATCGTCTTCTTCGGACTGCTGGTTGGAGTGCAGCTGGCAGGTATCGCCGGGGCGCTGCTGGCTACGCCGGCCTTGGGACTGCTCAAAGTGACCGTCGTCGCCCTGAATAACTCGACCGGATCCACGAGGCCCTGAGACCATGGCCGCCAAAAAGCGCGTCGTCGTGTTCGATTTTGATGGGGTGATCGCTGACAGTTTCGACCTCCACATCGACTGCTGGAAGAAAGTCCTGGCGGATTACGGCGCGTCGCTGCCGGACGCGGCGATCTTGAAGGGACTCGGCTGGCGGTCGACGGAGGCGGCGCGGTTGTTGGTCAAGGAAACCGGGATCCAGGCCGACCCCGCGGACGTTGCCGACAAGAAGATGGAACTGTTCCGGGAACGCGCGGCCGATGAATTGAAGCCGATGCCCGGTGCCAGCGAGGCGGTCACGCGATTGAGCGACGAGTTCTACGTCGCGATTACCAGCAGCCGGCGGCAGGATACCGTCGAGTCCGCCTTGGTGCGGTTCGGCCTGAAGGACCGTTTCGACCTGATGCTGACCACTGATGACCTGGGTCCGCAGGATGAACTGGACGATCTGCTGAAGCTGGTCTTCGAGCGGCTGAAGGTGAAGCCGGCCGACGGCGTGATGGTCGATGATTCGCGGAACGGTTTGCTGGCGGCGGAGCGCGCCGGGATGAAGTCGGTCGCATTCGATTCGAATCCGAAGTTCAAGGTCGATCACTCGATGGCGGATGCGGTGATCAGCTCGCTCGACGAACTGCAGCCGGAATTGCTGCACTCGGTGTTCGGCTGACTTCCCGTTAAACTGGAATTGTCCCACTTTCCGGGATCGTCTAATGGTAGGACGCCAGACTCTGAATCTGGTAATCGGGGTTCGAATCCCTGTCCCGGAGCCAAGTATTGAAAAAGTACTATGGTTATGGTATTATTGCGAGCTTTGTGATAAACAATTGCAAAGCACATTAACAATCTCTCCGTTATTGCTTCTAGCTATGGTCGGGCATCAGAATGTGAAATCTTCTGTGCTGATGCCTGACCGTAGCCCAGATGATTGCAAAATCTCTATCAAAGGAGCAAGCAATGCCAATGCAGAAACTGATCACCGTTCACCGGTTTGAGACCGGCGGAGGCACGGCGTATCTCTTCGAGCAGGAGTATGGCAAGGCCTACACCCTTCGTATGGGTAGCAGCCTTGTTCCAGAGCTCGTGGAGGTCGAACGTGTCGATCAGCGGATTTTCCCGCGGATCGCGAACTGGAACAACGATCGGCATGTTGAACCGGCGCTCGTCATCCGAGCGAAGGACGACCACGTGTCGCACCCTTCGTTCTCGGCGGCCAGTATCCACACGCACGCTCAGTGGTTCGCCCGAACCAATACCTGGTTCGCAGTCCAGTGCGGAAAGCACCGCGGCACGTGGTATTCCGCCTTCGGGCAGAATAACCGCACTCAGTGGATGGACGGCAAGGAGGTCACCGATTTCGAACTAGACGAGCAATGTGTGCGCTACACCTCTCCTAAGGCAGGACGCATGCACTACCGCTTCGACTACTTGTTCGACTACGTGACCGGCGAAGTCCTTCACCAACCCGCCGTTGCAGTCTCGGTATAGATAACGGAGAGTTCCGGGAGGAAGAGAAAAGGCCTAAGCATTTAGCTTACCCGCCCAATCTCTTTCTCCTGGCACCTCCTAGTGTTGATAGTCAGTTGGCTAAGGTTAAAGGTTCTAACTTCGTCCCAGACGCGGAGCCACGATTTATGCCGCGGTTCCACCTGCGCGAAATCTTGGGAAAAGTACTTTGGTTGTGATACTATCTTTGGCTATGACGACTCCCGACTACCAGCCCGAACACGACGAACTGACCCGGCAGCATCCCGACAACGTCTACTTCGACGGCGACGTGATCAGCTGGGAGTACCGCACGCCGGATGGTACCCGGGCAACGCTCGGAATCGTCCAGCCCGGTTTCAAAGAGGTATTCAAGACCGATGAGGGTGGCGAGAATATCCGCCTGTACGATTCGGACGGCACGCAATCATTGAGAATTTGGGAACTCAAACCCACACCCGGCGGCGATCAAGTAGTTATGATGCAGCACCTGCTCGGGGACGAGACCGAAGCGGAGATTCCTGGTGGAATATACATTCAGGTCAAGACCCCGGAGGACCAAGGCCCAGTCGCCTACGTCTGCGAGTATCCGGGCATCCGGAACGCGGAGTAAACAAAGCTTGAGCCATCTTGACGCTTTGACGCTTTAGTGGTAACATCGGCCTTACCATGACCAAAGCGACACTCTATCTCCAGCCCCAGATCCACAAGGCGCTCAAACTGAAAGCCGCCCAGACGGACCGCTCCATCTCCGACGTGGCCAACTCGGCCATCGAATCCGCTCTGGCGGAAGACCAGGAGGATATCCAGACGCTCACCGGACGGGCCGGAGGGTCAACCGAGCCGTATGCCGCGTTTCTCGATGCGCTGAAATCCGATGGCAAGCTATAAGCTGGTCGTCGACCGGCGCGTGCGCAAGAAAGACCTGCCCGGCTTGCCGAAGCCGGAGGCGCTCAAGGTAGCGCGGCGGATCGGGAAACTCGCCTCGGAGCCCCGGCCTCCGGGAACGGAAAAGTTGACGAACCAACCTGGCTATCGGTTGCGGCAGGGAAAGTATCGCATCCTTTACGTGATTGACGATAACCGGAAACGGGTCACGATCGTCGGGGTGCTGCATCGCCGGGAAGCGTACCAGAAAGACAGGATCCGACGTTCAAGGCAGTAGCCGATCTTGAGTCGGCGGTTTGACCGTATCGAGTTGTCGCTGCACCGCGGCCGGATCCAAATCGATCCGGACGACTTTTTGGCGGCTGGTCAGCCCTGATTTGATCTCGACCTGGCTCTTGGCCACCCCGAGGAACTTCGCCAAGGTGCGGACAAGTTCCTGATTCGCTTTGCCTTCCTTGGCGGGCGCTTTGACCGCGGCGGTCAGGGTATCGCCGTCCCACGATAATTTGGCGTTCTTGCGGCCGGGTTTGGTCAGTACGGTCAGCAGCATGCTGCCTGCATTGTAGCTCTCGAGTAGGATAGGGGCATGGATACGGGCGCATTGGTACTGGCGATCCCGATGATGGCGGGTCCGCAGGTCCTGTCGTCGATCATCTTCGTGACCGGCCGGCGCCCGGTCCGCACCTCCGTGGCTTACGTCGTCGCGATCGCTGCGGCGATCGCGGTCGGTCTCGGCGCGTCCACTCAGCTCGCGCACCTCTTCAACACGCAAGCGGCGATTGGGGGCAGCGGGGGCCCGACCAAACTCGGCACGACGATCCAGCTGGTCATGGTCGGGGTGCTGATTTTCCTGGCGGTCCGCTCATACTTGACCCGGGCCACCTCTAAGCCGCCGAAATGGCTGGCCAAGCTGCAGTCCGCTTCCCCGAAGGAGGCGTTACTGCTCGGCGTACTGCTGATCTTCCTGATGCCGACCGACGTCGTGATCGTGCTGACCACCGGCTTCCATCTGGAGAGCGAAGGCAAGTCGGTTGTCGACGGCTTGCCGCTGGTCGCCGCGACCACCTTGTTGGCCGCCCTGCCGCTGATCCTTTATCTGCTGTTCCGCCGCCGGGCGACCGTACTGATGCCGCGGGTGCGCAATTGGATGAGCACCAACAGCTGGCTGGTGAACATCATCATCTACCTGCTGTTCGTCGCGCTGATCCTGTTTTAGCCGACCGCTGGCTGGCCGCGGCTGGCTTTACCGCCGCTTCAGCGCATCGCGGGTGCTGCGTGCCATCTCGGCGGCCTCGTCGGTCTCCAGCACGAGGACCGGCGGTTTGCGGCGCGATTGGTTGATCTCGTCGCCGCGGCCGGCGCGGCGGTTACGGGCCTTGTCCAGCGTGACGCCGAGGTACCCGAGGTCCTTGCAAACGCGTTCGCGGATCGGGAACGAGCGCAGCCCGACCGTGCCGGTGAAGACCAGCAGGTCCAGGCCGCCGAGCACGGCGGCGTACGCCCCGATGTACTTCCGGACGTGGTACGCGTAGATGTCGAGCGCTTGGCCGGCTCGCGCGTCACCTTTCTGTTCGCGGGCCACCAGTTCGCGGATGTCATCGCTGCCGCCGAGGGCCAGCAGCCCCGAGTGGCGGTTCAGGTCCAGCTCGACCTGGCGGGCCGAGCGTTCGCCGGCCATCTCCAGCAGGATGCCCGGGTCGACGTCGCCGCTGCGGGTGCTCATCACCAGGCCTTCCATCGGCGTCGCGCCCATCGAGGTGTCGACGCTCTTGCCGCCCTTGAGCGCCGTCATGCTGGCGCCGCTGCCGAGGTGGCAGACGATCGTCCGCGCCGGCATCCGGCCGTACTTTCGGCGGACTTGCCGGACCACCGATTGCATCGACAGTCCGTGGAAACCGTACCGGAACAATCCGCGGCGTTCGGCGTCGCCGGAGGGGATCGCGTAGCGGCGGGCGACGTCGGGAAGCGTGATATGGAACGCGCTGTCCGACGCACCGACCACCGGCACGTCCGGCAATTCCTTGCGGACCTCTTCCAGTTCGGCCAGGGCCGGCCCGAGGTGGAGCGGGCTGCGCTCGTAGGCGGTCCGGATCTGCCGCTCGTAATGTTCATCGATGACGCGGTGCTTGCGGAAGGCCTCGCCGGAAGCCACGATCCGCAGCGCCACGGCGTCGATGTCGTCGCGGGACTTGATCACGCCGGCGCTGCGGGCCTGCCCGACGAACCATTCGGTCGCGTGCTCGAATCCGTCTGCCGGGAGCGGGAACCGCTCGGCGGTGGCACCGGAAAGTTGCGCGACAATTTTGCCATTCTCGTATTCGACGTGGGCGGCCAGCTGCAACGACGCGTCGCGGTACAGCGCGAGCTTCTTCGAGGCGCTGCCGGGATTCAGGACCAGGATCATCCGTGCCATTTCAGCTCCGCTATCTCTCTCAGTTCCGCCATTGCCACTCCGTTATATCAGCCGGATCGTCTCCGTGCTTGATCACGTAGCGACGGATCTCGGCGAGCCGTTTCTCGTACTTCGCCTTGAGGTTGTCCGCCCGGCGTCGGTCCAGCAGCCGCCAGTCGGCCAGCGTCTCGAAGGCGGCGATCGCCAGGTGGATTCGGTCGGCTTCGTTGCGCATCAGCATATCGAACGGCGTCGTGGTCGATCCGGTCTCAAGGTAGCCGTGCACGGAGAAGCGGGGAGTACCGCGTTCGTAGTCGAACAGGATCGACTTCAGGGTCTCGGGGTATCCGTGGAAGTCGAAGATGACGGGACGGTCCGGCGTGAAGTGCCGCTGGAACGAAGCCTCGTCGACGCGGTGGCCGGCCGATCCGAAACCGAGGTCGGTCAGCGCGGCGACCGCGACGAACCGGAGCCGCGCGCCGGGCACTTCCTCGCGGACGATCTGCATCGCGGCCAGGGACTCGCGCGTCATGTGCGAGCCGGTGGCGGCGAAGACCAGGTCCGGCTGCGGGTCGGACGCGAACCGGAAGGTGTGGAGCCCTTCCCGCATCGCCCGTTTGCCCTCGCGGTACGGGAGCCAGCTGATCTCATTCTTCTTGGCGGCGATCAGCAGGTTGATCTCATCCCGGCTGCGGAGCATCCGGTCGAGCGTCGCCAGTGTGGAGTTGCCGTCGAACGGGAAGTAGGCGGTGATGAACTCGCCGTGCCGCTGCAGCATGTCGTCGAGGAACCCGGGGTTCTGGTGCGAGAAGCCGTTGTGTTCCTGCCGCCAGGCCGACGAGGTCAGGACGTAGTTCAACGACGGGTTCGGTTTGCGCCAGGGGATCGTCCGGGCGACCTTCAGGAACTTGGCGTATTGGTCGGCCATCGAGCTGATGATCTGGATGAAGGCCTCGTAGCTCGCGAACAGGCCGTGCCGTCCGGTCAGCAGGTAGCCCTGGAGCATCCCTTGCAGGGAGTGTTCGGAGAGCATCTCCATCACGCGGCCGTCGCGGGCCATATCCCGGTCGTCCTTGGTGAGTGGCCACTGCCAGGCCCGGGCGGTCTCGTCGAACACGCCGTCGAGCCGGTTCGAGTACGTCTCGTCCGGCGAGAAGAGCCGCAGGTTCCGGCTGTTCCGGCTGCCGCGGAACGCCCGCTTCAGGTATTCGCCGGCTTGGGCGAGGTTGCCGGGCCCCGGCTGCCCCGGCTTTTTCACGGGGTCGGCCAGCTTCGACGGTTCGGGGAGTTTCAGCGGCTTGGTCTCGGTGCCGAAGGCGTGCCGGTTGAGTCCCATACGCAGTCGGGCCGGCGGCACCAGCGCGCGGATTTCCTTGTTGAACCCGCGGTGCGGATCGAACAGTTCGTCGAAGCGGTACGAACGGAGCCAACGCTCGATCGCCCGCAGGTGGTTCGGGTCGGTCTTGGCGTCCTTGGCGACGACCTGGTGGGAGCGGAAGGTGCCTTCGACCTTTTCGCCGTCGACCAGCTTCGGTCCGGTCCAGCCCTTCGGGGTGCGCAGGATGATCACCGGCCAACGCGGCTTGACGACATCCTTGCCGGCCTGGCCGCCACGCGTCTTGCCGCCACGCGCGGCCGCCTGCACCTTCCGGATGGTCTTGTAGGCGCCGGCCAACGCGGCCTCCATGGCGTCGTGACCGCGCGCATCCGGCTTCGACTCGTCGACGATAATCGGCTTGTATCCGTAGCCGCGGAACAACGACGTCAGCTCCTCGTCCGACATCCGGCCGTAGATCGTCGGGCCGGAGATCTTGTATCCGTTGAGGTGGACGATCGGCAGCACCGCGCCGTCCGTCCGCGGACTGAGCAGCTTGTTCAGGTGCCAGGCGGTGGCAGTCGGGCCGGTCTCGGCTTCGCCGTCGCCGATCACGGTCGCCACGACCAGCTCCGGATTATCGAGCGCCGCGCCGTAGGCGGTGGCCAGCGCGTAGCCGAGCTCGCCGCCCTCGAGGATCGCGCCCGGCGTGCCCGGGTTCGCGTGGCTCGGGAATCCGTACGCCCAGCTGAACTGCTCGATCACGTAGCTGGCGCCCCGTCGGTCCGGCGTCGCCCGTTTGTAGAATTGTCCCAAGGTCCCTTCTATATATAGATTCGCTTGCAGGGCGGCGTAGGCGTGTCCCGGCCCCATCACGAAGAGGACCTCGGCTTTCTCGCGCCCGATCAGCTCGTTGAGGTGCGCGTAGATGAAGTTGATTCCCGGGCTGGATCCCCAGTGCCCGAGCAGGCGCGGCTTGATGTCGTCCGCCGTGAGCGGCCGTTCCAGCAGGGCGTTGTCCCGCAGGTAGATCTGGGAGGCGGCCAGGTAGTTCGCCGCTCGCAGGTACTGGTCAAGTTGTCGTTTTCTGGCTGCTTTCATGAGGGTTCGATGAAGGTTTTCGAGGGTTTGGGTTTGAGGTTTGATGTGCTCAAAATTAGCTAATTAAAGCACATTTTGAGCTGTTTGTCAACGAGTCCATCCAAGCGTTATGTTGCAAAAGTACTATCGTTAAGGTATTCTTTTACGCTTTAGAACGTAAGCACGGATCATATATGGAATCGAGCACGCACAGCGCCGAAGTAGCCGGTACCCCGGAAGAGAAGAGTCTCCAGTTGGAGGCTCTGCGCGTGCGTCGGGAAGAACGGTTACCCGAGCGGAGCTCCCGCCACCCGGGCAGCCGTAATACAGAGCTTCGTAAGATCGCACTGGAAGCGGCCGAGTTAGACCGTGATTTTGCCATCGAGACGGCATTAGCCATTAGCACCACTTATTCTCAAGTAAAGACCCTTGGCGCGCTCGGGGAGCGGCTTGGCGACGATGCGGTGGTCTTTCAAATGGCCCATGAGATTGCCAAGGAGGCCAGGTTTCAAGGTAGAGGACAAGCCATTGCGGCCCTTGCCGGCAATGTAGCCCGATTTTACCCACGTTATGCGATGGAGATTGTTCAGGATTCACTGCAAAGTCAGTGGGATGAGGAGCGGGCGCTCGAAGCAATAGTGCACGCGAGCGGCGACCTCGAGGCTGCACAAAAATTGCGGCCGCTTCTCTTAGAAGGTAATTGGCCGCGGGATTTGAAAAGTTTGGTCGAGTCGACTGCCGAAGCGCATCCTGAATTCGCCGAGGAAACGATACAGCTGATGGAGGATGGAAAGTACAAGGATGCCGCCAGGGATGCGCTGGAACATGCGAAAGCACGCCGGCAGACATCGGAACCTTCCCCAACTCCCGTTCCCGACGAAACCTTTCCGCGCTTAAGCGGAGCGGAACTCGGGCGATTGATTGGACAAGCGAGGCGACGGGAAGAGGCTACCTATCCTGCTTTCACTGTCGAATCTACATCTCTCATTGACGGGGAATCCTTTTCGCAATTGAGTGAGGAAACCGCTCAACTATATGTGGAAAGTCTCGTACGGATAGGCGAAGAGTTGCATGATTCCGCTGCATTGGCGGAGGCGGCGTATCTCGCCGCGCAGCTCAAGGATGGCGAAGCTAAGGATCGGCTACTCCTGCGTATCATCAAGACGGCAGACCCGGACACGCTTCGCAGCGCCATGCAACGACAGCGGTAGCTCACTTGCCGGCCTCGGTATCCTGAAAGTAATGCAACTAGGCACCAAAACGACCATCGGGTTGCTGATATCTTTGTGTGTGATACCCGCGCCGGCCCTCGCCGTCACCGTGCCGGTCGAGGATTATCTGGCGAGGCAGACGCTCAAGGGCTACGGCACGGTCGCCGACGACGCCTACCACGAGCGCCACCGCGAGATGTTCCCGCACAACCGGTTCCAAAACCAATTCACCGGCATCCACGCGGCGGTCGACGTCGAGTTCACCGAACCGTTCGACCTCCGCCGTGACGTTACGGTCCGGGCGGTGGCCGACGGGACGGTCATCCAAGTAGCCGACGTCGTCGGTTACGGCGGGTTGGTCGTCATCCGGCACACCGCGCCCGAGTCCGTCACGAGCTTGTACGGGCACCTCCGGCTGCGCGGGATTCCGGTCCGGGTCGGACAGCGCGTCCGGGAAGGGCAACGGATCGGCGTGCTCGGGTCGCAGTTCTCGGCCGAGACCAGCGGCGCTCGCAAGCATCTCCATTTCGGCGTCCACAAGGGGCCGGCGATCGACATCGCCGGACACGAGCAGACGCGGGAACGCCTGCGCGCCGAATGGTACAATCCGAACGACTGGCTGCGTCGGCACGGAGCGGCGGCGTTGAACCCGCCCGCGACCCCGGCCCAAGTCTCCTCGCCGCCTGCGGCGGAAGCGCCGCAGTCCCCGGAGCCGGTCGAAGAAAAAGAAACATCATGGCTCGGCAAACTGATCAACTGGTTCAAAAGTCTCTTCTAAGGAGGCTCCGTGGCGATATCGCGTAAAAGCCGGTTTCTGATCGGCGCCCTGATGTCGATCCTGATCGTGCTCGGCGCGGTACTGTTCTTCGTGATCGGCACCACCGCGACCCAAGTGGTGGAGGACACCGTTCCCAAGCCGACCTCCACGCCGCGGCCCCTCACCGTGTTCTTCGGGATGCTGACCGCGGACTCGCTGGACCCCGGCGACCTGCGCAAGGTCGCGGACTTCGTCCAACCGCACGGGCTCGGCATCTTCGACGGCACGCTCTACGTCTCGGATTGGGGCGAGGACAAGCTCTACGCGGTCGATCCGGAAACCGGCGACAAGCGCCTGCTGGCCGACGAGCTGGGCGGCGCCCACGACATGGTACTGGATGCCGACGGCTGGATCGTCACGCCGCTATACAAGGAGAACCGCGTCGTCCGGGTCAACCGTCACTCCGGCGCGGTGGAGGAACTGGCCACCGGATTCGCCGGACCGAACGGGATCGCCAGGAGCCGCAGCGGCAACTACTACGTCACCAACAACAAGGACGGCACGGTGGTGAAGCTCAGCAGCGACGGCAAACGCAAGCAGACGATCGCCCGCGGACTGAAAGAGCCGGCCGGCGTCGTGGTGGACAACGACAACATCGTCCGGGTCGCGCAATACGCCGATCCGCGTAATCCGGTGGTGCAGATATTCGACAACGGCAAGCGCAGCACGGTCACCAAGGACCTGTCCCTCACGGAGTCGCTGCTCTACGACGAGCGGAAGAACCTACTGATCGGCCACGGCGTTTCCGGGCTCGGGACCGTGACGATGTTCACCGCCCGTGGCAAGGTGGTACGGGTCCTCGCGACGTCCCTGCCAGCGCCGTTGGTCGGCCCGGTGACGGACGGGGATTACCTGTATCTGCAAAGCGCCGCGGAAGGCCAGACGGCGGTGTACCGGATCAAGCTTCCGTAGCAGCTGGCTAGTAGGTAGTAGCTACTAGCTAGTAGTATATTGTCAGGCCACTAGCCATAGCGGCCCCATCGTCTAACGGCTAGGACGTCAGGTTTTCATCCTGGAAATCGGGGTTCGATTCCCCGTGGGGTCACAACCACTTTTTCTCTTCGATATGTTTCCAAACTAGATCAGCCAATAGCGCATGGCCGTCGTCATTTGGGTGGAGTCCGTCAAAGATAAGTAACTTTTGGTAGTCGATGGCCGCTACTTGAGAAAACACAGGCAGACAATCGACGTTTTCTTTCCGGCAGACCTCCATGGCAATCTTTTCGTACGCCTGAATGTCCTCGTTGCTCGAAGTTATAGTCGGATCGAAGACGTATGGTTGCGTCTTACTCTCATCGACGGGCATATTCCCCAGGAACAGCATCTTGTCACTGTGCCTTTTTGCCTTCTGGAGCAGCTCCCTGACGTTGTTTTCGAAATCCTTCGGTTCAACCCAGAGCTTATTATCTTTGGCGTTTCGTGTTGAATCATTCGTACCAATCGAGAAGACGAACATTAACTCGCCTTCCTCGTGCATGTGCGATGCTACATCGGCATCGAAGCGTTGCAGTAACTGCTCTGAGGTGTCAGAAGAAATACCTAGGTTATACGTTAGATAGAATTTCTTTAGTTTTGACTGAAGGCATTCCTGATCGATTCGCTTGCGCACCCGAGAGACCCAGCCACCCTGGGTATCCCAAGCGCCGTAGGTAATGCTGTCCCCAATGCAAAGCAACTTTGGCATGGCCTTATTGTATCTGTTATCTAGGCGCTAATAGGATCACACGAATAATAACGAAATTCTCAGGATCCCAACCTTGGCAAACGAGGTTGTATGCTGTATTTGTTGGTTGCTATATGAATAAATCAACAAATCCAGAAGAGAGTTTCGAGAAAATCGTAGATTGGGCTGAAAAGGCGGATGAAGAAAATAATGCTGTCATCCATGCCCAATGCGCTTCAATTCTCGAATCCGTTTATTACGAGGCACATGGCAGTCCTACGAAAAATCGTGGTTATTATCTGCAAGTAGACGGGCTAGTTGAATTCTTGAAAGGTTTAGAAGAACGTCACCCTTTCAGATTGCCGAACCGGAAGGAAGTATTGGGAAAACGACAACCGTCTTTCTTGGAGAGCGTCCTTGCAACGCAAGAAAGATTACGGGTTATCGAAACACTTAGAGAAACCCTAAGCGCTTCGTGTGAAGCGGTAATTGTCGGCGGGTCGATGAGCTACGGGCCCTTTTACAACATTCGAAAAAACATCGATGGGCTAGGTGGTTCCGATGTGGACATTATTGCCGTTTCCGATGGAAAGGGATTTGATGATCCCGAGAGATGGAAACTTCCAGGTGTAGCCGGTTTCTCAGATAGAGTAAGAACCTTTGCCTTACTCTTTCGGAACCAACGGGCAAATTTGATCAGCCAGCGTTTCGACATCGACGGCATCGGGGTCAGCCTTCACGTTTTTCCGAAAGAAGAGTTTCGCGATATCATGGCTGGCCAGCGAATCAAGGCTGACTTCGAGGACACCGTTGACGTAGATGCTCCTGTGCTTGACTACAAAGCCGCACCATTTGAACGCCACTATTCGAGGCAAAGGAACTTTTCCGGTCAGGATTACTTCCGTGAGTTAGGGCCGCAAGAATCGGTTCCAGGAGGATTCGTGACTAAATTTTCAAAGTATTCAATACGTAATTCGGAACTTTTTCCAGGAATTTTTCAAAGTTTGATTTCACCAAAATTCGAAGTTTACTGGGACTCTTCGGGAGATGTGACCGATATGGTCAAAGAGTTTGAATGTCTCATGCGACAGAGGTTTGAAAGGGAATCCAAGGTTAATCCCGCAGCTAGATTCTTAGCCTCGCATATTCGTTTTGAGTTGTTTTCGCCTCTGGTTATCGAACGCTGTTCTTAGGCGATCGCTTCGAGGAAATGAAGTCCCCGAGACATACTTCGGACGTCGTGGAGGGCGTTATGAACGTGCCCTCTCATTCTGACTTTGGCGACTTTGTCGACTTTGTATAAAGTGCCACTCGAATATTCTGAGGCTTCGACATCCCAATTTTTCAATCGGGGTTTAACCCTTTCGAATTTTTTTAAACCGAGCTTCACTTTGATGTATTTACAGTTTTGCTCCAACACCTCGTAATCTTTGTCGAACGTCCAAACCGGGGTCCCTTTGCAGAAATTCTTCAGTTTACTAAGGCCATCTTCAAAAGGAACGGCTTTACGATCGACATCTCGCTGCGTAATGCCCGTTAACTCTGTAAAGAATGCTGGAAGTTCTTCCGTATAAGTTGGAATAGTCAGCATGTCGAATTTGTCTATCTCTTTGCCTTTAGAATCGACTCGTATAGCAGCAATTTGCACCACTTGCCTACGTTGCCGTCCTGTCGGCCGTCCCGATTTTTTCGTCATTCCGGGGTACAGATATTCCAGATCGAGAAAAATCCTGCTCATCGGTCTTATATTAAAGCTAATACTTCAGTTTGAGTAAAGGTAAGGGTTTTACAAAGCTGCAGAAATTGACCGCCCACCGCCCGCCACGGTACCGTAGTTCCGTATGCCCTGGAGCGCGCGATGATCAAAGTAGTGCACGTCAAGAAGGCGTACCCGAAAGGGAACGTGGCGCTCGAGGACGTCAACCTGTCCATCAACCCCAACGAGTTCGTCTCGTTGGTGGGGGCGTCCGGCGCCGGCAAAAGCACGTTGGTCCGCCTTTTGATCGCCGAGGAACGGCCGACCGAGGGCAAGATCTTCGTCAACGACCGCGATATCTCGCACCTCTCGCACAAGCAGGTGCCGTTCTACCGCCGCAAGGTCGGCGTCGTGTTCCAGGACTTCAAGCTGCTCGACCACAAGACGGTCGCCGAGAACGTGGCGTTCGCGATGGAGGTCTCCGGCATGAAGAGTCAGGAGATCAAGAAGTCGGTCCCGAAGATCCTCAAGATGGTCGGCCTGCTCGAGAAGGCCGACCGGTTCCCGCACCAGCTGTCCGGCGGCGAGATCCAGCGGACCGCGATCGCCCGCGCCTTGGTGCACCAGCCTAAGCTGCTGATCGCCGACGAGCCGACCGGCAACCTCGACCCCGTCAACGCCTGGGAAATCATCCAGCTGCTGCTCAAGATCAACCAGTTCGGCACCACCGTGATCCTGGCGACCCATAACCGCGAGGTGGTGGACGCGCTCAAGAAGCGCGTGGTGACGCTGAAGGACGGCAAGATCGTCCGCGACCACAAGGTCGGCCGCTACTCGTTGAAGAAAGATCCGGCGCCGGAAACCGCCGCGCGGGGTGCCAAGTGAGCGCCCTTGTCACCGGCCCGCGGATCGTCCGCGCCGCCTTGCGGAGCTTCTACCGGAACGGCTGGCTGTCCGTGGCCGCCACCGGCATCGTGACCTTCTCTTTGGTGCTGGTCTCGATCTTCGCGCTGCTGCTCCTGCTCGGGACCAACGTGATCTCCGCGATCCAATCGAAGATCGACGTCGAAGTGTTCTTCAAGGACGACGCCAAGGTGGCGGACATCCTCACCGTGAAGGAGCAGCTCGAGAAGAACACGAACACGGCCAGCGTCAAATACATCTCGAAGACCGATGCGCTGGAAATCTACAAGGGCCAGTCGGATCGCAACCGGCGATTGGTGGAACAGATCTCCGAGGAGGAGAATCCGCTGCCGGCCAGCGTCCAAGTGAAGGCGAAGAATCCCGACAAGCTGGACGCCTTCAACCCGACGCTGGAGTCCGACTTCGCCAAGCCGCTAGTGGCCAGCCGCTCCGACAAGGAGAACCGCGAGATCATCCAACAGCTGCAGCGGATCGTCGGGTTCATCCGCAGCATGGGGATGTTCATCTCGCTGACGGTGCTGACGTTCGCGGTGCTGGTCGTCTTCAACACGATCCGGATCACGATCTTCTCGCGGCGCGAGGAAATCGAGATCATGCGGTTGGTCGGTGCCTCGAACGCCTACATCCGCGGGCCGTTCGTCCTGGAGGGAGCGTTCTACGGAATCATCGGGACGGGCATCGCGCTGCTGGTGGTCTATCTGATCGTGCTGGCGTTCGGCCCGGCGATGAGCTCGTACCTGCGCGACCTCAACGAGGACGTCCCGGCCTACTTCCGCGCCAACCTGCCGCTGATCGTACTGATCCAGCTCGTGACCGGCATCGGGGTCGGCGTGCTGTCCAGCTACATCGCGATCCGCCGGCACTTGCGGGGGTAGGAAAACGTCCACAGCGGGAATTGACGATGCGATGGGGATAATTCCCCGCGCTTTTGGACGCTTTTCGCTGAGTGCCGGCATAAACGTTCTTGTTTGACAATAACCGCTCGCGGGCGAACCGGATCCGATGGCGGGAAAAGTCCGAAATACCCCGTTTTTACCCTCTGAACTTTTGCCTTGATTAAGCACAAATCACGCTTTTTGACAGTCACCCTCAGAGCCCTATAATTACCCCCGTTGCTCAAAACGAGCCCAAAACCCTGACGTGAAGACTCCACACATGAAAACCCGTTCGAAGCGCACCCTTGCGACCATCGCCGCCGCGACCATGCTCGTTACGGGCTTGGCAGTGGTCGGCGCACCGTCGATCGGGCAAGCCACCGAATCGATCAAATCGCAGACGCTGTCCAAGATCGATGCCAACCTGTCTTCGTTGGATCGGCAGGCCGGCGAACTGGGCGGCCAGGTCTCCGAGGTCAACGGCGAAATCTTGAAGCTCGAAGCGGAGTACCACAAACTTGTTCCCAAAAAGGAACGCATGGAAAAGCTTTTCCGCGACACCGTCCGTGAGTCGTACATCACCGGACAGCCTTCCGAGGTCGAAGTGATCGGCGCGAACCAGACGTTCTCCGGTGTGGTCAGCCAGCAGCATTACAGCGAGGAAATCCAAGTGAAGACCGACCGGGTCGCCAAGGATCTCCAGACAATCACCGATCAGATCAACCAGAAGTTGTCGGCGGCCAAGGAGAAACAGCAAGGCCTGCTTGCGTTGAAGGGCCAGCTCGATGAGCGCATCGCTACCGCGAAGGCGCAGGAAGCGGCGCGGCAGGCGGCAGCGGCGATGAGCGAACAGCAGTTGCGCAAAGCCCAGGCCGCCAATGAGCGCACGGAAGCGGAGGGCATCGCGGGCGGCGGCGACTCGCCGGCCCCGTCTCCCGGCAGGGCACCATCTTATATCGGTGGCGGCAACGGCAATCCGTATCCGTACGGACAATGCACCTGGTACGTCTACAGCGTGACCGGCCGTGGCCAGAACGGTAATGCCGGTACTTGGGCGCCGAGTAGCTCTACTCCTGGCGTGGGCAAGATCATGATCTGGTACCCGGGTGAACAAGGAGCGTCGGGAGCCGGCCATGTGGGTGTAGTCATTGGCGTGAAGGGAAACAGGGTGCAGATCCGTCATATGAACTGGACCGGCGGTCCAGGCGTGGTCAGCACGGGCTGGTTTAGCTCGACCGGCAAGTTCTACTAAGACGCGATTTCGACCTAATCTGGTCTTTCCGTGCCTATATTTATCCCTCAGGCACGGGATTTTTCGTGATTTTAGCGAAATTTGACAGATTTCCGGATGTCCGTATACTCAGGCTCGTTGTATCCGTAAACCAGGAATTTTCCCAAAGCTATGAGAAAAAAGAGCTCCGGCTTTTTATTTTTATCGAAATTCTGGCTGACCGCCGGCGTGATCGCGCTGGCCGTACTCAGCCTGGGGGCCGCCCAGACGCCGCCCCGGACCGCGGCCGCCGCGCTGCCCGCGGAAGTGTCCAAGGTGGTCCAGCATCGGTCGTACGGCTGGTCCCGCGGCATGCCCGAGCACGAAGCCGCGCCGGATTCGAAGCGGACGATCAAGCAGGACAAGCAGGACGAACGTAAGTCCGCGGCTCGCAAGGCTGCCGCCGCCAAGCCCAAGCCCCGGCCGGAACTGGTCGGTTCGGTCGGCTACGCCGTCGCGGGAGGCAACTGCGTGAACGAACCGGGCGTGAACAACCCCGGATACGGCAATCCGATCGACTGGCCGGTGACCTCGCAGGAGCCGACGGTCGGCGCCACCGCGCTGTTCACCTGGAACCATACCGGCGTCGTGACCGGCATCTGGGCCAACGGCGACGTCGAAGTGCGCCACCAGAACTACTACGGCGGCCAGTCCCGGTTCCCGCGCAGCATGCTCCGCGGCTTCCGCTGACTCGGCGGCATCGACGCGGTATAATCAGACGTCATGGAAGCCGCATCGGAGATTCCGGAAATCGAGAAGTGGAAGAACTGGCGGTGCCAGACCGTCGCCGAGCGCCACGCGTTTTTCTTAGAGCGGGCGGGATTCCTGAAGAGTCCAGAGGCCCTCGCGGCGTTCCGGGCGGTGGACCGTGCGGATTTCCTGAGACCGCAAGACATCCACATGTCCATGGTTGACATGCCGATACCGATCGGACACGAGCAATCCAACTCCCAGCCGAGCCTGGTCGCCGCGATGGTCGAGGCTCTGCGCGTCCAGCCGGGTGACAAGGTATTGGACGTCGGTTCCGGCTCCGGGTGGACGGCCGCCTTGCTGGGCAACCTGGCGGAGCCGGACGGCGCCGTGTTCGGCGCAGAGCGGATTCCGGAGCTCGCCGAACTGGCGCGGTACAACCTCGGTAAGTACGAATTGGAGAACGTGCGGATCAAGCAAAGCGGCGAACTGGACTGCTGGGCGGACGAAGGCCCGTTCGATGCGATCATGGTGGCTGCCGCCGCTAGGGAACTGCCGTCGAAACTGGCCAACCAGCTGGCCGAGGGCGGCCGGATGGTCATCCCGATTGGTAAGGAACTGGCGTTCGTCGGTCGGCGGAACGGCACGGTCGAGGTAGAGGGCACGCTGTCCGGCGTGGATTTCGTGCCGCTGGTCA
>JAUYKS010000009.1 GCA_030699935.1 bacterium
GCTGAAGGCCCTCGAGGGTGACCCCGAGAACGAGAAGGCGATTGAAGAACTGGTCAGCAAGCTTGACGAATACGTCGAGGAGCCGAAGCGCGACGTCGAGAAGGACTTCCTGATGCCGATCGAGGACGTCTTCTCGATCAATGGCCGCTGCACCGTCGCCACCGGCCGGATCGAGCAGGGCAAGGTCAAGCTGAACGAAGATGTCGAGATCGTCGGTATCAAGGACACCGGCAAGTCGGTGGTCACCGGGATCGAGATGTTCAACAAGCAGCTCGACGAGGGACAGGCCGGCGACAACGCGGGCATCCTGCTCCGCGGAATCGAGCGCACGGACATCGAGCGCGGCCAGGTCCTGGCCAAGCCGGGTTCGATCACCCCACACACCGAGTTCGACGCGGAAGTCTACATCCTCAACAAGGATGAAGGCGGACGGCACACCCCGTTCTTCAAGGGGTACAAGCCGCAGTTCTACATCCGCACCACCGACGTGACCGGCGAAGTCGAGCTGCCGGAAGGCACCGAGATGGTCATGCCGGGCGACACGATCAAGATGAAGGTCAAGCTGATCGCCCCGATCGCGATGGATCAGGGCCTGCGCTTCGCGATCCGCGAAGGCGGCAAGACCGTGGGGGCCGGAGTCGTCACGAAGATCAATAAGTAGATTCTCTGAGCGGAGCCCCGGACCACCGGGGCTTCCTCGCTAACCACTCGCACCTTGGCAACCAACGAAACCGTAGAACAGAAGATCCGTATCCGGCTGAAGGCCTATGACCACAAGGTCATCGACCAGTCGGTGCAGCAGATCATCCAATCGACCGAGCGCGCCGGTAGCACGGTGGTTGGCCCGATCCCGCTGCCGACCCACAAGGCGCGGTACACGGTGAACAAGTCCCCGATGAAGCACAAGGATTCCCGCGAGCAGTTCGAGATTCGCACTCATAAGCGGTTGATCGAGATCCACGATCCCAACCCGCAGACGATCGACGCGCTGATGAGTCTGAACCTCCCTGCAGGTGTAGACATCGAAATCAAGATGTAGCCGTCCGCTGGCACCGGCGTTGTCCGCAGCGCCCCCGACGACCATGACGGCAGGTCTCAAAGCGAGACATCTATTTTGAGCATAACTATGAAGGCAACCAAGACATTGATCGGCGAGAAGGTGGGCATGACCCGCGTCTTCGACACGGCCGGGAACGCGCTCGGCGCGACCGTCATGAAGGTCTGGCCGAGCACCGTCGTGCGGCTGCGGACCAAGGACAAGGACGGCTACGAGGCGATGCAGGTCGGGGCGGGTGCGGCCAAGGAGAAGCGGGTCGGCAAGGCCGTGCTCGGGCAGAGTGGCGGCAAGGCGTACCGCGTATTGGCCGAGTTCCCGAAGACGAAGGACGACATCGCGGTCGGCGCGGTGCTCGGGGCCGACCAGCTCCAGGCCGGCGAGCTCGTCCACGTGACCAGCGTTTCCAAAGGCAAGGGATTCCAAGGCACGGTCAAGCGGCACAACTTCTCGCGAGGCCCGAAGACCCACGGTTCGCGGAACTACCGCGCGCCGGGATCGATCGGCGGTACCGGAGCCTCCCGGGTGTTCCCGGGCCAGAAGATGCCGGGCCGGATGGGCGCCGAACGTGTGACCACCCGGAACGTCCTGGTCCTTTCGGTCGACGAGGCCGAGGGCCTGGTGATCCTGCGTGGCAGCGTCCCGGGCCCGAACGGCGCGATCGTCACCGTCCGCGGCGAAGGCAAGGAGACCAAGGAGCCGGTGGCCGCGTCCGACGCGCATGCCGACGAAGCGCCGACCGAGGATCCGCACGCCGCGACGCAGCAACCGTCGCACAAGAAGGACAAGGGCGGAGAAGATGACGGCGGCGATGACAAGGATGACAAGGCCGGCGGCGCGAAAGACGAGAAGCCGGCTGACAAACCCGAAGCCAAGGCCGAAAAAGCCGACAAGCCCGAGTTCAAGAAAGAGGACAAGTCATGAGCGAGATCCTCGTCGTGAACGCCAAGGGAGCCAAGCAGGCCAAGCGCCTGACGGTGCCGGACGTGAAGCTTCCGGAGCAGACCCTGGCCCGGGTCATCGTGATCCAGCAGCAGAACGCCGACCGGATCCGGCCGCTCACCAAGACCCGCGGCATGGTCCGCGGCGGCGGCGCCAAGCCGTGGCGCCAGAAAGGCACCGGCCGGGCCCGCGCCGGTACAAACCGCTCGCCGCTCTGGCGGGGCGGCGGCATCACCTTCGGCCCGACCGGCCAGGCGCGCCGGCTCAAGCAGGTACCGCAATCGGTCCGCCGCGCCGCCCGAGTGGCGGTACTGGGATCCGTCGCGGCGGATGGCCGGTTGATCGTGCTCAGCGGGACATTGGCGCTTCAGAAGACCAAGGACGCGGCCGCTCTGCGCGAGAAAGCCGGACTCGGTGGCGGGCCAGTCCTCACTGTAGTGACGGCGAAAGAGCTCGACCAGGTCCGCGGCGTCCGGAACCTCCGGAACGTCGACCTCACCACCACGGACGATCTGACCGCGGCGGACATCGCCGGCGCCGGGCGCCTGCTGACCAGCGAAGCCGCTTATCAGGATCTGATCGGCAACGCGCCGAAGCAGAAGGCGAAAGTTTCGGCGAAGCCGGTGGCTAAGCCCGCGGCCAAAAAACCGGCAGCAGCGAAAAAGCCGACCGCGGCCAAAAAGCCGACTCCGGCCAAGAAAGCGAGTAAGAAATGAGACTGCTCCCGCACGTTTCTGAGAAGGCCTACGACGGCACCAAGCGGCGTACCTACGCGTTCCGCGTACCGCGCGGAGCAGAGAAGCTGACCATCAAGCGCGAGGTCGAGTCGACCTACGGCGTAACCGTCACCGGCGTCCGTACCCTGAGCCAACCGTCCAAATCCCGGCGGCGCGGCCGGCGGGGAGGCGCTACGATTACCGGCGAAAAGTCCGGCTTCAAGAAGGCGTATGTCACACTGAAGGACGGCGACAGCATTAAGGAACTCAATTCATAAGGTGATTCGATAATGGCGATCAAGCTCTACAAACCGACCACACCCGCGCGACGGAAGACCTCCGTCTCGACGCTCCCCAAGTCCAGCCGCGGTGCCAAACTGCCGAAGCGCCTCGTCGGCGGGACTACCAAGCGCCAGGGCCGCGCGTCCAGCGGCCGGATTACCGTGCGCCGCCGCGGCGCCGGTGCCAAGCGCCAGATCCGCGTGGTCGACCTTACTCAGACCAAGGAAGTGTCCGCGACCGTCGCCGGCATCCATTACGATCCGAACCGTACCGCGCGCCTGGCCCTGCTCAAGTACGCCGATGGCGACCAGCGGCTGGTGCTCGCGGAACAGAAGATGAAGACGGGCCAGAAGATTGAGACCGGTCCCAAGGCCGCGCTGCGGACCGGCAACCGTTTGCCGCTGCGGCGCGTTCCCGCCGGTACCGCGGTCTTCAACGTGCAGCAGCAGCCCAGCACGACCTCGACGTTCGTGCGTTCCGCCGGAAGCTCCGCCACGGTGACCGGTCAGGAGAAGGGCGACGCGCTGGTCAAGCTGCCGTCCGGCGAGGTCCGGCGGATCGCCGGCGACTCCCTGGCGACGATCGGCCAAGCCAGCAACCGCGAGCACGAGAACGTCCGGATCGGGAAGGCCGGCCGCAAGCGCCACATGGGCTTCCGCCCGAAGGTCCGCGGCAAGGCGATGAACCCGGTCGATCACCCGCACGGCGGCGGTGAAGGCCAGCAGCCGATCGGACTCAAGGGTCCGAAGACGCCGTCCGGACTCTACACGCTAGGCCGCAAGACCCGTAGGAAGGGTCGTGCCGCACGCCGCGCCGCCAAGATTGTCCGCGAAAAGTAATAGCTCCGAAGCGGCGTTCCTCCAAGCGTTGTTTTCACGCCTGACTTACGTGTAAACTAAGGAACGTGATACTAGAAAAGCCGTGGCCGATGGGCGGCACGGACTTCCGGTGTCAAATTGTCGCTGCGGGGCTGACACACACCCGCTGACTACTATCTAGAGAATATATGTCACGATCACTAAAGAAAGGCCCGTACGTAGATGAAAAACTGCTCCGCAAGGTGCAGGCTGCCGGCGATGGCGGAACAAGCGGCAAGGGCGGCAAGGGCGTCATCAAGACCTGGGCGCGTGCCTCCACGGTCGCTCCCGAGTTCGTCGGCAAGACGATCGCCGTACACAATGGCAAGGAGCACATTCCCGTGTTCATAAGCGAGAACATGGTCGGGCACAAGCTCGGCGAATTCGCCTCGACCCGGAAGTTCCGAGGTCACGGTGGCCGGATGGCCGCGGAGCAAAAGCAAGCCGCTGTCGCCGCGAGCGCGCCGGGTGCCTCCGGGGCATCGGGCGGTGACTCGGACGGTGCCGCCGACGCGGGCGCGAAGGCCCCGGCCGCCGAAGCCAAGCCCGCCGAAGCTCCGAAGAAGAAGGGCGGCTGATGGAAGTCACTGCCAAGGCACGGTTCCAGCGCGGCAGCGCCCGGAAAGCCCGTCTGATCCTGGAGCCGCTGCGCGGAGCCCGGGCGGAGGAGGCATTGGCCCGGCTCCGGCTTGCCCCGCACGCGGCCGCCCGACCGGTCGCCAAACTGATCGCCTCGGCCGTTGCCAACGCGGAACACAACCACTCGCTCGACAAGTCGTCGCTGGTAATCGAGACGCTGACCGCCGACCAAGGCCCGTCATACAAGCGGTACCGTCCGGGAGCCAAGGGCCGGGCGAATCCGATCCGGCGTCCCTCGATGCACGTGACCGTCACGCTGAAGGCAGTGGCCGCCGCCGGCACCGCCGGAAAGGCCGCGAAGCCGGCCAAGGCGAAGCAGCCGAAGAAAACCGCGGTCAAGAAGATCTCCGCCAAGGAAGCTCCCAAGCAGGAATCCAAGGTGACGTCCAGCGCGGAGACAGCCAAGCCGAAGGACCAGACGTCGACGCAGGGCACCGGCACGCAGAAGCGTAAGCCGGACGCGCCCCGCAAGACCGATCGCCAGACCGGCGTGAACGCCAAGAGTACGAAAGGCAAGGGAGGCTGATGGGCCAGAAGGTCAATCCGAAGAGCTTCCGGCTCGGCATTGCGACCGATTGGAACGCGCGTTGGTTCGGCGGCACGGACTTCGCCAAGCTGCTCGGCGAGGATATCGCCGTGCGCGAGTACCTCGAGCAGAAACTCAGCCGCGCCAGCGTGGCTTCGATCCATTTGGAGCGCTCGAAGAACCAACTGATCGTGACGATCCACGCCGCCCGCCCAGGCGTGATCATCGGCCGAGGCGGCGCCGGCATCGAGACGCTCCGCAAGGAACTCGGCAAGCGGACCAAGGGCAAGCTCACGATCAACATCGAGGAAGTCCACCATCCCGACCTGGCCGCCCGCGTGGTGGCCGAGTCGATCGCCAGCCAGCTCGAAAAGCGGATCGCATTCCGCCGGGCGATCCGGCAGGCGATCGACCGGGTGATGAAGGCCGGTGCCCAAGGCGTGAAGATCAGCGTGGCCGGCCGGCTCGGGGGAGCCGACATGGCTCGCCGGGAAGTCGCCCACAAGGGCAAGGTCCCGCTGCACACCCTGCGCGCCGACATCGATTACGGCTACGTCCTGGCTCGAACCACCTACGGCGCCATCGGCATCAAGGTCTGGATCTACAAAGGCGAGGTCGGCGAGTACGCGGAAAGCGCTAAGCCGGAAGAACAACGCCCGCGGTTCATGCCGCCGTCGCCCCAGCAGGAACTGAGAGGAGGACGCAGTGCTCGCTCCTCGTAAGATGAAGTACCGCAAGGCGATGCGCGGCTCGCGCAAAGGGCAGGCGCAAAGCGGCAACAAGCTGGCGTTCGGCAAGTACGGCATCAAGGCGCTGAGTCGGGACTGGGTTTCGGCGGCGCAGATCGAAGCCGCCCGCCGGGCGATGACCCGCTACGTCAAGCGCGGCGGCAAGATCTGGATCCGCATCTTCCCCGACAAGCCGATCACCCAGAAGGCTTCCGAAGTCCCGATGGGCAGTGGCAAGGGGAACCCGGTCGGGTTCGTCGCGGTCGTGAAGCCCGGCCACGTCCTCTTCGAGATGGACGGGGTCGAGAAGGACATCGCGCTCGAAGCGTTGCGTCTGGCATCCCACAAGCTTTCCGTGCAGACGAAGATCATCCAACGGGAGCTGGAGGACTGACATGGCGGAAGTACGCAAAGCGCAACCGACCACCACGCAAAGCACCGGCAAGGATGCGGGAAAGGGCGCGGGCAAAGGTGTGAGCAATGACGCCGGCAAGCCGAAGGCGGCTCCGAAGCAGAAGCAGCCGACGGGCATCGCGGCGATCCGCACGGAACTCGCCAAGGTCCGCCGCGACCACAAGATGCAACAGCTCGATTCCCCGACCAAGCTCCGCGACCTGCGGAAATCACTGGCTCGGGAACTGACCAAGGAACGTGCCGCACAACTGACCCGGGAGGCGAATGGCTGATAAGGAAAAGACCGTGAAGCAGACCGTGAAGCAGGCCGCACCGGCCGCCGCACCGCGGAAGCGCCGGATCGTCGGCACCGTGGTGTCCGACAAGGCCGACAAGACGGTCGTGATCGCCGTGGAACGCCGCGTCCGGCACCGCATCTACGGCAAGGCGTATCCTGTGACCAAGAAATTCCACGCGCACGATGAGAACAACAGCGCCAAGACCGGCGACACCGTGACGATCGAAGAGGCGCGGCCTTTGTCCGCCAAGAAGCGCTGGACGTTGGTCGAAACCAAGGACGAACCGAAGACCAAGGAGGGGGCTAAGTGATCCAAGCCGAGACCAGGCTGGCCGTCGCCGACAACACCGGCGCCAAGGCGCTCCAGTGCATCAAGGTGCTGGGCGGCTCGCGGCGGCGCTACGCGCGGCTCGGAGACCTGATCGTCGCGTCCGTGAAGGAGGCGGCCCCGCGAGGCACCGTCAAGAAGAAGGACGTCGTCAAAGCGGTGATCGTCCGGCAGTGCAAGGAGATCGGCCGCAAGGACGGTTCCGGCATCCGCTTCGACGAGAACGCGGCGGTGATCGTGAACGACGACGGACAGCCCCGCGGCACCCGGATCTTCGGGCCGGTCGCCCGCGAACTGCGCGACCACGGCTACACCCGGATCGTCTCGTTAGCCCCGGAGGTCCTATGAGCGACCGCGGGCAAATCACGAACATGAAACTCCGCAAGGGCATGCAGGTGGTCGTGATCGCGGGCAAGGACCGCGGCAAGACCGGCCAAGTCGAGTCCGTCCTTCCGGAACGTAACCGCGTGGTGATCGGCGGCGTGAACCTGATGAAGAAGGCGGTCAAGGCCACCGGCAAGACCAAACAGGCCGGCATCGTCGAGTTCCCCGCGCCGATCCACGCTTCCAACGTGATGGCGGCCGACCCGAAGTCCGGCAAGCGCACCCGGATCGGCTACCAGGTCGGCAAGGGCACCTCGGGCAAGGCCCGGAAGGTCCGGATCGCCAAGCGGTCCGGCCAGGAATTGGTGATCGGAGGCGCGAAATGAGCGAAACGAGCGTCGTGACGGAATCGTTCAAGGGCGTGCAGGACGAACTGGCGAAGGATCAGAACCGGTTCGCGGTGCCGAAACTGGAGCGCATAATCGTGAACGTTGGCCTCGGCAGCCGCAAGGACGACAAGGCCTACAAGGAGATGGTGCTCGGCAGCCTGGCGTTGATTACCGGACAGAAGGCCTCGGTCCGGGCAGCCCGCAAGTCCATCGCCGGATTCAAGCTGCGCGAAGGTCAGGAGATCGGTGCTTCGGTAACGCTGCGCGGCCGGCGCATGCAGGATTTCTTCTACCGCTTGGTCCACGTCGCAATGCCGCGCATCCGTGACTTCCGGGGCGTGTCGCCGCGAGGTTTCGACGGCCACGGCAACTTCTCCGTCGGCATCAAGGAACACACCGTCTTTCCCGAGATTGCGTTCGAAGATGTCTCGCAAGCGCACCCGTTAGGCATTACGATGGTCACGACGGCAGACGACGACGACGAGGCGTTCGACTTGCTCAAACGCTTGGGATTTCCGTTTGCCGAAGGACGTCCGAAACAACGCGGCGGCAAACAACGTAAGGACAAGAAGTAATGGCACGCAAAGCACTCATCAACAAGGCGAACAAGACACCGAAGTTCAGCTCCCGGCTGGTCCGTCGGTGCTCGCGCTGCGGACGCAAACGCGGCTACCTGCGCGACTTCAACCTCTGCCGGATCTGCTTCCGCGAACAAAGCTCCAAGGGGAACATCCCCGGCGTAAAGAAGGCCAGTTGGTAGGAAGGTGGAACTGATATGACCATGACCGATCCCATTGCCGACATGCTCACCCGGATCCGAAACGCCGCCGCGCTCCGGAAGGAAGAAGTGCGAGTCCCGGCCTCCACGCTCAAGCAAGCGATCGCCGATGTGCTGGCCAAGGAAGGCTATCTCAGCAAGGTCGGCAAGGAAGAGCGCGAACTGGTGCTGGAATTGGCCGGCGAGCGGCAACTGAGCGGCCTGAAGCGGATTTCCAAGCCGGGCCGGCGGGTCTATGCGAAGAGCGGCGAGCTGCCGCGGGTCCGCGGCGGATTGGGCATCGCGGTCGTCTCGACGCCGCAGGGCGTGATGACGGCCCACGAAGCCCGCAAGCGCAAGCTCGGCGGCGAAGTACTGGCGGAGGTTTTCTGATGAGCCGGATCGCCCGATTACCGGTCCCGCTGGCCGACGGCGTCACCTTCAAGACCGATGGCAACGAATTGGTCGCCAAAGGCAAGGCCGCGGAAGTCAAAGCGCACTATCCGTCGAAGCTCGTGAAGGTCTCCGAGCAGGACGGCGCGATCGTGGTGAAGCCAGCCGACGATTCGAAGGAATCCAAGGCCGCGTCGGGATTGGTCCGCAGCCTGGTGGCCAGCGTGGTCGCCGGGGCCGCGGAACCGTTCGAAAAGAAGCTCGAATTCAACGGCGTCGGATACCGGGCCGTGCTGCAGGGCGATACGCTTCAGCTCAGCATGGGTTATTCACATCCGGTGGACCTCGCGATCCCGCAGGGCATCACCGTCGAAGTGAAGAAGAACGTGATCACGCTGAAGGGCTCGGACGCCCAGGTACTCGGCCAATTTGCCGCGGAAATCCGCGACGTCCGGCCGCCCGAGCCGTACAAGGGCAAGGGCATCAAGTATGCCGACGAACAGGTCCGCCGCAAGGCCGGCAAGGCCGCGAAGGGAGCGGAGGGTTGATGAAGACCGTCGCCCGCCAAGCCCGTCATCGCCGCGTGCGGAGCCGCGTCAATGGCACCGCCGAGCGACCGCGGCTGGCCGTCTTCCGCGGCAGCAAGAGCCTGTCCGCGCAATTGATCGACGATGCCGCCGGAACGGTATTGCTGACGGTCGGCAGCTCCAAGAAGTTGTCCGGCGCCGACGTCGCCGCCGGCGAAGCCCTGGGTACGGAACTGGCCAAGCAGGCCAAGGCCAAGAAGGTCGCCACCGCGGTCTTCGACCGGGCCGGATACCGTTACCATGGAGTCGTGAAAGCCGTTTGCGAAGCAGCCCGGAAGGGAGGACTTAAGGTATGAGTGCCATGGATTCCCGCCGTTCACCCTTCCCGAACCAGCGCGGACCGCGCCCGCAATCCGAATACGAGGAGCGGGTGGTCCAGATCGACCGCGTTGCTCGGGTCCAGAAAGGCGGCCGTCGGTTCCGGTTCCGCGCCACGGTAGTGGTGGGGGATCGTAAGGGCAAGGTCGGGCTCGGCATCGCCAAGGCCCAGGATGTCCAAGGTGCCATCCGGAAGGCGGTCGACGAGGCTAAGAAGGATTTCATCCAGGTGCCTACGATCGACCAGACCATCCCGTTCGAGCTGGTCACCACGTTCACCGGCGCGAAGGTGCTCCTGAAGCCGGCCCGGAAGGGTACAGGCATCATCGCAGGCGGCGCCGTCCGTCCGGTGATCGAACTGTCCGGTATCACCAATATCCTTTCCAAATCGCTGGGTTCCAACAACCGGATCAACAACGCCAAGGCGGCGCTCAAGGGACTGCAAACGTTCGCCGATACGGACCTCTCGCGGCTGCATCCGAAGCAAGAAGCCAAGGAAGCCACGGAGGCCAAGGAAGCCAAGAAAGCCAAGGAAGCGGAGGCGGCCTGATGAAGCTTAACGCCCTGCCGAAGACGACCTCCACTCGGAAGCGAACCGGACGCGGCACGGCTTCCGGGTACGGCAAGACGGCCGGACGCGGTACCAAGGGGCAGAAGTCCCGTTCCGGGCACCACATGCTGCCGGCGCGCTTCGAAGGCGGCCAGATGCCGCTGACCCAACGGATCCCGAAGCTCCGCGGATTCAAGAACCACGGTCAGAAGACCGCCGCGGTCGCCGTGAACCGTCTGTCCGGCCTGAGCGGCCCGGTCGACCTGGCCAAGCTCAAGGAAGCCAAGCTGGCGCCGCGAGCGGCCCGACGCCTGAAGGTGTTCGGTACCGGCAGCGCGCCGAAGATCTCGTTGAAGACCGATGCGGTCACCAAGTCCGCCGAAGCGGCGATCAAGAAAGCGGGCGGCAGCGTCGTCGTGATCCCGAAGCCGCAGTCCGCCAAGCAGGCCGAGAAGCCGCTGGCGGCTTCGTCTAAACGTAAGCCGGCCGACGATGCTCGATAAGCTCAGGCAGGTATTCACGCACAAGCAGCTCCGGAAGCGACTACTGTTCGTTGCGGTAGTGCTAGTCCTTACCCGGGTCCTGGCGCACGTCCCGATCCCCGAGGTGGACCTCGAGCAGGTGAAGAACTTCTTCGAGCAGAGCCAGGTGTTCGGCCTGGTCAACCTGTTCACCGGCGGCGGACTTTCAAACTTCTCGATCGCGATGATGGGACTGGGGCCGTACATCACCGCGGCGATCATCATCCAACTCCTGACCTACTCCCTTCCGAAGCTCGAGCAGCTCCAGAAGGAAGGCGGTGAGGCCGGACGCAAGAAGATCGGCCAGTACACCCGCGTCCTGACGGTGCCGCTGGCGGCGCTGCAGGCCGTGGCGATGGTCAACCTGCTCCAGACCCAGCAGCTCGGCGGCGCGCCGATCGTCGGTGGATTCGGCATCGAACAATGGCTCCTGGTGGTCCTCACGATGACCGGCGGCACCATGCTCCTGATGTGGCTCGGCGAGCTGATCACCGAGAACGGCATCGGCAACGGCATCTCGCTGATCATCTTCACCGGCATCGTGGCGGGATTGCCGACCGCGCTCGGACAATCATTCTCCGCCTCGCTTGGCGGCACGACCACGCTGCAGATCGTCCTGCTCGGCGCGATTGCCCTGGCCACCGTGGCGGCGATCACGTTCATCACCGAAGGCACCCGGAATATCCCGGTGACGTACGCGCGGCGGCAATCGGGCCTGCGGGCCGGCGCCCAGCAGAGCGCCCACATCCCGCTCAAGGTGAACCAAGCCGGCGTCATCCCGATCATCTTCGCGATCTCGGTCGTGCTGCTGCCCGGCCTGTTCGCCGAGTTCTTCAAGAATTCGGCCAACGCCGGCATCGCCGAAGCGGCCCGCACGGTCGGCAACGTGTTCGCGACCACCAAGCCCTGGTACTGGCTGCTCTACTTCCTGCTGGTACTCGGCTTCACCTACTTCTATACCTCGGTTACCTTCAACCCGAAGAACATCGCCGAGAACATCCAGAAGCAGGGCGGGTTCGTCCCCGGCATCCGTCCCGGCACCGAGACCGAGAACTACTTCCGCTACATCCTGAACCGGATCACCCTGGTCGGCGGCGTGTTCCTCGGCCTGGTGGCGATCCTGCCGTACCTGACGCAGTTCATCGTGAAGGACATCCAGACGCTGACCATCGGCGGTACCAGCATCCTGATCGTGATCTCGGTGGTGATCGAGACGATCAAGCAGATCAACGCGCAGCTCCTGATGCGGCGCTATGACCGGTACCAGGACCTATGAGCCACCGGCTGCTGCATCTGGTGATCATCGGAGCCCAAGGAGCCGGCAAGGGCACCCAGGCCAAGCTGCTCTCCACCGAGTACGGCCTGGTGCACATCGAGATCGGCAACCGGCTTCGGGAGATGGCGCAAGAACAGTCTCCGATCGCCCCGCGCATTTCAGAGACGATCAAGCAGGGACATCTGATTCCCGATGACCTGGCCACGGAGATCATCGAACTCCAGCTGGGTGGCATCCCGCCGAACACGGGGTTCATCCTGGACGGCTATCCGCGGACGGTCGACCAGGCCGGCCAGTTGCACCACATGCTGCACGGATTCAACCGGCTCGAGCCGCAGCCGGTCTTCATCAACTTGGAAGTCCCGAAGAGCGAACTGTCGAAGCGGCTCCTCAAGCGCCGCCAGCTCGAGGGTAGGCACGACGACATCGCGCCCGTCATCAAGCGCCGTCACGCCCTCTATCACGAACAGACCCGGCCGGTGCTGGACGCGGTCAAGGAGTGGGCCGCCGTCATCGATGTGAACGGCAACCAATCGGTCGAGGCGGTCGCGAAGGAAATCAAGACGAAGCTTCCGAACGGTAAGTCGGGCCCATGACCGCCAAGGCACCAGAGGCACCAGCGGCACAGGTGAAGGCGGGACGGATCGCCGTCGAGGCTTTGCGCGAGGTCGTCGGGTTGGTGAAGCCCGGCGTGTCCGGCGCTGAACTGGACCGGGCCGCGGAACAAGCGATTCGGGATCGCGGGGGCGTTCCGGCGTTCAAGGGATACCGCGGATACGGCGCGACGCTCTGCCTGTCAATTAACGAACAGGTCGTGCACGGGATTCCCGGCGAACGGACGCTCGCGGACGGCGACTTGGCCAGTCTCGACCTCGGGGTCAAACTGGACGGCTACTACGTGGATACCGCGGTGACGGTCAGCGTCGGCACGTCGCGCCCGGAGGCCGAACGGCTCCGGCAGGCGACTGAAGCGGCGCTCGGGATCGCGCTCCGACAGGCCCGCGCCGGCAACACCACCGGCGACCTGGGCGCGGCGGTGGAATCATACGTGACGGAGCAGGGATTCGCGGTCGTGCGCGACTGCGTCGGACACGGCATCGGCAAAGGCCTCCACGAGGATCCTTCGGTCCCGAACTACGGGAAAAAAGGTAAGGGAAGCCGTTTTTCGGCAGGCCAAGTAGTCGCGATCGAACCGATGGTAGTGGCCGGATCTCCTCAGCTCAAGCTGGCGGAAGACCAGTGGACGCTCTCGACGGAAGACGACAGCCTGGCCTCCCATGCGGAGGAGACCGTCCTGATCACCGACGGCGATCCCGTCCGGATTACCCCGGTGACCGACTCCCTGGGTGATCCAGGCACCTTGTCTGGCGAAAAAGCCGATGCTAGAGTAACTAAAGCGACTCAAAACACCGGGTCGCGGTAGTATTAATATCGCGGAGTTTCGCAGATGGCCAAGGAAGAAGTAATCGAAGTCAACGGCACGGTCACGGAGAACCTGCCTAACGCCATGTTCCGGATCGAGATCGAGGGGGGTCACGAGATCCTCGGCCACATCTCCGGAAAGATGCGCCGCCATTACATCCGGATCCTGCCGGGAGACAAGGTCACCGTCGAGATGACTCCGTACGACCTGACCAAAGGCCGGATCACCTACCGCCACAAGTAATCACGAATATTCGACAACCATGAAAGTCAGATCATCAGTCAAGCCCATGTGCGCCAAGTGCAAAATCGTCCGCCGCCGCGGCGTGGTCCGGGTTGTCTGTGAGAATCCGAAGCATAAGCAGAGGCAAGGCTGAAGCCATGGCTAGGATCGCCGGAGTCAACCTGCCGAACGAGAAGCGCGTCGAGATCGCGCTGACGACGATTTTCGGAATCGGCCGCAGTGCCGGCCAGAAGGCCGTCATCGCGACCGGTATCGACCGGGCCAAGCGGGCCAAGGACCTTTCCGAATCCGAAGTGAAACAACTAGTGGAATTCCTGGATAAGCTGACGATCGAGGGGGACTTGCGCCGGGAGACCTCGGCCAACATCAAGCGGCTGAAGGACGCCGGGACCTACCGCGGTTCCCGGCACGAGAAGAACCTGCCCGCCCGCGGTCAGCGCACCAAGACGAACGCCCGGACCAAGCGCGGCAAGCGCGTGACCGTCGGTTCGGGACGAAGTAAAGTGGCAGCGAAGACCTGATCATGACCGAATCCAAGCCACAATCAGAAGTGCCAGAAGCTCCCGCCAAGGACTCCAAAGCGTCCGGCAAGCCCGCTAAGGCCGCCAAGGCCGGCGGCCGCAAGAAGAAGATCAAGGCGCCGTCCGAGCAGGGCCGCGCGTACGTCCAAGCGACCTTCAACAACACGATCGTCAGCTTTACCGACGCGACCGGGAAGGTACTCACTTGGGGCAGTCCCGGCACCGCCGGATTCAAAGGTACCCGGAAATCCACTCCGTACGCCGCCACCCTGGCGACCCAGAAAGCGGCCGAACAAGCCAAGCAGGCCGGGCTGCGGACAGTCAGCGTGTTCGTGCGCGGCGTCGGCAGCGGCCGCGACGCGGCGATCCGCGCGATCCAATCCTCCGGCCTCAACGTCACCCAGCTCAAGGACATGACCCCGATCCCGCATAACGGCGTGCGCGCCAAGAAACCGAGGCGGGTCTGATGGCACGTTACACGGGACCGACCGCCAAGCGCTGGCGTCGGATCGGCCAGATGCCGCCGGACGGCAGCGGCACCGCCGTCGGCCGGCGCAACTATCCGCCGGGACAACACGGGCTGCGCCGCGGCGCGAAGCTCTCCGAATACGCCACCCAGCTGCGCGAGAAGCAGAAGGCGCGCTACACCTACGGGTTGCTCGAACGCCAGTTCCGGAATTACTACCGCAAGGCCGACCGCCAGTCCGGCGTGACCGGCGAGAACCTGATGCGGATGCTCGAACTCCGGCTGGACAACGTCATCTTCCGGCTCGGCCTCACCGAAACCCGCGCCGAGGCGCGGCAGTTGGTCACGCACGGCCACGTGCGGCTGAACGGCAAGCGGGTCAAGTCACCGTCCTGCGAGGTCTCCACCGGCGACGAGGTCTCGCTCAGCGAGAAGTTCGGCAAGGGATACAAGGAGCGGACCGACATGGATGCGCTGAAGAGCCAGGGCACGCCCGCCTGGCTGACCCTGGACGCTGCCAAGCTGACCGGCAAGGTCGTCACCGAACCGGGCCGCGGCGACATCGATGCCGCCGTGAACGAACAGCTGATCGTGGAGTTCTACTCCCGCTAGGCGTCACGACCCGACCCGGCCTGGCCGGAACCGCCGTCTTTCGATAGAATATAAGATTGTTGAGATAAGAAAGGAGCCTCGTGCAGGATATTACGTTACCAACCATCGAAGCTAAGAAGACGAATGCCGAAGAGGGCAGTTTCGTCATCGAGCCGCTGTACCCCGGATACGGGACCACCGTCGGTTCGGCGCTTCGGCGCGTACTGTTGTCGAGCCTGCACGGCGCGGCGATTACATCGGTCAAGTTCACCGGCGTGGACCATGAATTTTCCACGATCCCTGGCGTCAAGGAAGACGTCATCGAGATCCTCCTGAACCTCAAGCTGGTCCGCTTCAAGCTGGACGGCGACGAACCGGTCACCGTCAGCCTCACCAAGAAGGGCGCCGGCAAGATCACGGCCAAGGACATCGAGGAGACGGACCGCCTTAAGGTCGTCAATAAGGACCAGGTCATCGGTACGCTGTCAGACAAGAAGGCGGCGTTGGATGCGGAAGTCACGATCGAGAAGGGCCGCGGTTATTTCCCGGTCGAACGGCGCGAGGAGCAGAAGCTGCCGGTCGGTACGATCGCCCTGGACGCGACGTTCACCCCGGTGAAGCGCGTGAACTTCCAAGTGGAGAACACCCGCGTCGGCCAGATGACCAACTTCGACCGCCTGATCCTGAACGTCGTCACCGACCAGACCGTCAGTCCGGAGGAAGCCGTGAAGGACGCGGCCCGGATCCTGGTCTCGCAATTCCAACTGTTCGTCGATCCGGACGCCAAGCCGGAAGCGGCCTCGGCCGCGCCGGCCCCGTCCGTACCGTCCGTCGAGGACGCCGGATTCTCCGCTCGGACGGCCAACGCCCTGCTCGGCGCCAACTTGAATACGCTGGAAGAGGTCGCCAAGCTGTCGGACGAGGAACTCACCGGTCTCAAGGGATTCGGCGAGAAGAGCATCGAGGAAGTGCGCGCCAAGCTGGCCTCGCACGGCCTGGGACCGGCTAAGACGGACGCCAAGGCGTAGGGAGGACCCTGGTGAAGCATCGCCGGCAAGGGAGCTCACTGGGGCGGGTCGCCGGACATCGGCGGGCCCTCCTGCGGAACCTCGCGGTATCGTTGATCGTGGAAGAGTCGGTCGTCACCAGCCGCGGCAAGGCCAACGAGCTGCGACGCTATGTCGAACCGCTGATCACCAAGTCGAAGGAAAAGACCGTACCCCGCGTCCGGGCGCTGACCGGCGAACTGCCGGAGCCGGGCGCCGTGAAGAAGCTGTTCGAGACCCTCGGCCCCAAGTACAAGGACCGCGCCGGTGGGTACGTCCGGCTGTCCAAGCTCGGCCCGCGTCCCGGTGACGGAGCCGAATCCGTGAAGGTGGAGCTGGTATGAGCGCGAAGACAGTGACGGCTCGGACGAAGACCCCGGTCCCGACCGCGGCCGACCGCGTGACGCGCTGGTTCGTGGCGGACGCCACAGGACAGATCCTGGGGCGCCTGTCGACCCGGATCGCCCGGGTTCTTCGCGGCAAGGACTTGCCGCAATTCTCGGCACATGTCCCCACGGATACCCACGTCATCGTCCTGAACGCCGGTGCCGTGAAAGTGACCGGAAGCAAGCTCGAGGACAAGCTCTATCACCGCCACGGCGGCCGCCCCGGCTCGTTGAAGACCCGGACCCTGGCCGAGCAGCTGGAACGCGACCCGCGGGTACCGCTGGAGCACGCCGTCCTCGGCATGCTGCCCGACAACCGCCTGAAGCGGATCTGGCGGAACCACCTGCACGTCTACGCCGGCAGCGAACATGAGCACGCCGCCCAGCAACCGAAGGAGCTTCCGAATGACTGAAGACGCCGCCAAGCAGAAGACCTACGTTTCCGGCGTCGGCCGCCGTAAGAGCGCGGTCGCGTTGATCCGTTTGAGCGCCGGCAAGGGCCATCACACCGCCAACGGCAAGCCGTTCGCGGACTACTTCACGCTGGAATCCTGGCGGAACACCGCCACCCAGCCGCTCCGGCAACTCGGCCAGGCCGGCAAGTTCGACGTCAGCGCCCAAGTGAAGGGCGGCGGGCTGTCCGCGCAAGCGGATGCGGTCCGGCTCGGGATCGCCCGGGCCTTGGTCGCCTCCGACCCCGAATCCCGGACGACCCTCAAGAAGGAAGGGTTCCTGACTCGCGACGCTCGCGTCAAGGAACGCCGCAAGTACGGCCTGAAGAAAGCCCGCAAGGCTCCGCAGTTCTCGAAGCGCTGATTCCCCGCATGCCGCCCGCATACGATACGATGGTTCCATGGCATTATTAGGTTCCGTCGCGGCCGAAGCGGGCAATCGCCTGGAAGCGTTCTTTTCTACCGTGGACCTCGGTCCGTCGGCCGTGATCGACTTCCTGGTCGTCGCGGGCATCCTCTATTGGCTGTACTTGGTACTCCGCGAGACGCGGGCGTTGGGAATCATCTACGGCATCCTGATCATCGTCATCGCTTTCCTGATGGCGAAGTTGCTCGGCCTGGACCTGCTGGCGTTCCTGTTCGCCAACCTGCTGACATTGCTGTTCGTTGCGATCCCGGTGTTGTTCCAACCGGAGCTGCGCCGCGCCTTGGAACGCCTCGGCCGGATCCGCTACGGGCGGCTCCGGAAGGAGCGGCGGGGCGCGAACGGCACGCTCGACCGCATCGTGGAAGCGACCAAGGTGCTTTCCCAGAAGAAGATCGGCGCGATCATCGTGCTGAAGCGCCGGACCGGCCTGACCGACTTGGTCACCGCCGGGGTCAAGCTGGACGCGGAAGTCTCGACTCCGCTTCTGCTGAACCTATTCTTCCAAGGCTCGCCGCTCCATGACGGCGCCGCGATCGTCGAGGGCGACCGGGTCGCCGCCGCCGGCGTGATGCTGCCGTTGTCCGAACGCGACTACGGCTACACGATGGGTGCCCGGCACCGCGCCGCCGCCGGCATCACCGAGCAATCGGACGCGGTGGTGTTGGTGGTGTCCGAGGAGCGGGGAATCATCTCGTTGTCGATCGCCGGCAAGATCTCGCCGGGCATTGATTCCGCCAACCTGCGCCAGGTGCTCTCCGAATTCCTGACTTCGCCGCGGGACGTCGGACAACTCAAGAGGGTCAGGAAGGCGGCCCAGCGCAATCCGAAGCGGGGTAAGCCGGGAAACCAAGGGAAACGCAAATGAGCATCCGGACGATCCTTTGGGGACTCGGTTTCGTGGCCGCAGCATGCTGGATCGCCTGGGTCCTGACGGTAGTGAATAACAATCCGGACCAAGGCGGCCAGACCGTCCTGCTCTCGTTCTATATCTCGCTGTACGTCGCCTTGGTGAGCACGTTCACGGTCGGCGGGTTCGCGCTGCGCCGCTACTTCGGCAATAACGAGTTGCGCTACGCGTATCTCCAAGCCTCGTTCCGGCAGGCGTTCATCGTTGGCGCCCTACTGATCGCGCTGCTCGCGCTGCAATCGGTCAGGCTGCTCGCCTGGTGGGATATACTGCTTTTGGTAGCGGTTTCCCTGCTGCTGGAATTGTATCTCCGTTCGAATGCACGATCCCAACGAATTTGAACAGCTGGTCGCGGACGCCGAGAAGGCGCTCGCGGACACCAAGACGCCGGACCGTCGGTCCCGGTTGGCGACCGAATACCTCGGCCGCAACGGAAAGCTGGCCGACCTGATCCGCGGTATTAAGGACGTCGACGAAGCCGATCGCCGCAAGGCCGGCATCGCCGGTAACGCCGCCAAGGCGCGGCTCGAGCAACTGTTCGACGCCGCCAAGAACGAGTCCGCGGCCCGCCCGGCCGAACCGGTGGACGTGACGCTGCCCGGGACGTCGTACCGGCTCGGGCACTACCATCCGGTGACGCTGGTGCTGCGCGAGCTCGAGGATATATTCCGCGGGCTCGGGTTCTCGGTCGTGGACGGTCCCGAGGTCGAGGACGATTGGCACAACTTCGAGGCGCTGAACATGCCGGTCGACCACCCGGCGCGTGATATGCAGGACACGTTCTATCTCGCTGGCTCGGAGGATCGCCGCCTGCTGCCGAGGACTCACACTTCCGGTGTCCAGATCCGGGCGATGGAGGGCGCCGAGCCGCCGATCCGGATCATCACGCCGGGACTGGTCTATCGCAACGAGGCGGAGGACGCGACCCACAGCGCCGTCTTCCATCAGCTGGAAGGCCTCCTGGTGGACGACCGGGTCACCTTCGCGGACCTCAAGGGCGTGATCGCTTCGGCGATGCGCGCGCTGCTCGGAGCGGACGCCAAAATCCGGTTCCGGCCCAGCTACTTTCCGTACACCGAACCGAGCGCCGAGATCGACATGTCCTCGCCGCGGATCCGTGGCGGCGAGTGGCTGGAGCTCGGCGGCTGCGGGATGGTCCACCCGCAAGTTTTGCGCAACGTGAAGTGGGACCCCGCCAAGCTGCGCGGATTCGCGTTCGGCTTGGGACCGGACCGGATCGCCATGCTGAAGTACGGCATCGAGGACATCCGGAGTTTCTTCGCGCCGGACGTAAGGTTGTTGGAGCAGTTCTGATGGAGGGTTTCTAGATGCAGGTATCCGCCGACTGGCTCAAGGAATACGCGCCGCTCAAAGCGAGCACGCACGACGTAGCGGAACGGCTCACGATGACTCTGAACGAGGTCGACGAGGTCCGCTCGGTCGCCCATCTGAAGGACATCGTGGTCGGCGAAGTGCTGTCCGTCGAGCCTCATCCGAACGCCGACAATCTGTCGGTCACCAAGGTCGCGACGGGGAATTCGAAGCGCCGGACGATCGTCTGCGGCGCCCCGAACGTCGAGGCCGGCCAGAAGGTCGCGGTCGCCGTGCCGGGCAAGGCGTTGCCAAGCGGCCTGAAGATCGAGCGGCGGGATATCCGCGGTATCACCTCGGACGGCATGCTCTGTTCGCCGCGCGAACTCGGCGTCGGCGAGGACCACACCGGCATCTGGATATTGCCGTCGGACGCGAAAGTCGGCGCCCGGTTGTCGACGGCCCTGGGCCGCCGCCACGATACGTTCGACCTCGAGGTGCTGGCGAACCGTCCGGATTGCCTGGGGCATATCGGTATCGCCCGCGAGGCGGCGGCGGCGTTCGAAGTGCCGTATCAGGAACCGCGACTGAAGACGCCGGACCGAAAGAAGCCGGGTCCTTATGGCGTGAAGCTGCCAGGCAAGGGCTGCGCGCGATACGGCCTCGCCTATCTCAGTGGCGTTGCCAACAAGCAGAGCCCGGCTTGGCTGAAGCGCCGCCTGACCACCGTCGGTCTCCGCTCGATCAACGCGATCGTCGACGTCACCAACTTCGTGATGCTCGAGTACGGCCAGCCGCTCCACGCGATGGACGCGGAACACGTCACCGGACGCGACATCCGGGTCCGCGAGGCCCGGTCCGGCGAGACTCTGGTCACGCTGGACGGTACGGAGCGGAAGGCTCCGAAGGGCGCGCTGCTGATCACCGATTCCCAAAAGGCACTCGGATTCGCCGGGATCATGGGAGCCCGGAATTCCGAGGTCGGCGAGGATACCAAGGAGATCCTCATCGAGTGCGCGAACTTCGATCCGGCCCGGATCCGCCGGACTTCCCGGGCGCTCGGTCTGCGCACCGACGCATCGGCCCGTTTCGAGAAGGGCATCGCGGCCGAGTACGTCAACCCGGCGATCCGCCGGGCGATCGACCTGATTCGCGAGATCTGCGGCGGCGAACTGGTCCAGCTTGCCGACGTCCGGAAAGGTACGCCGAAACCGAAACGCCTGCCGCTGGAGCTGGCGCGGGTCAACGACTTCCTCGGCACACGGATCGGCGCCGGCGAAGCGAAGCGGATCCTGACGAGGCTCGGTTTCAAGGTAGCCGGCAGCGGACAGAAGTGGACGGTCATGGTGCCGTACTGGCGGAGCGACGTCAGCGAGCCCGAGGATCTGTACGAAGAACTGGTCCGGCTCCACGGCTACGACAAGGTCGACGAGACGTTGCCGCAGGGCAGTGCCGGCGCCGCGACGAAGCCGGCCGAATTCACACTGGCGGACCGGCTCCGTGACCTTTTGACGGTAGCCGGCTTTACCGAGATCCTGACCCATTCGCTGGTCGGCCCGAAGCTGGTGGAGCGCAGCGGCTTTCCGTCGAAGCTGGCGGAAATCGAGAATCCGCTCTCGGACGACTTCCGTTACCTCCGCGGCAGCATGGGGCCGCGCCACCTGGAATCCGTCCAAGCCAACCTGCGCTGGCGGGATTCGGTGCAGCTCTTCGAGATCGGCCGGGTGTTCGCCAGGTCCGCGCCGGGCAAACCGCCGACCGAAAGTCGGAAACTGATCGTTACCGCCGGTACGAAAAGACAGTCGGATACCTTTTCAGCGGTCCGCGGCGTTTGGACCTTGCTCTCCGACCGGCTGGGACTGGATCCCAAATCGATCGGTTACAAGTCGGTCTCACCCGCCCAGTTCATGCCCGGACGTGACTTCCACATCATGGCGGGCAAGACCGATCTCGGGGGAGTCGGCGAGTACCGCTATCCGGACCGCTTCAAGGCGGCCGGCATATCAATGCTCTCCGTCGATATCGACCTTTTGCAGCAAGTCGTTCCGACCGAAGGCCACGTGACGATGCCGCCGACCCATCCCGCCGTACATCGAGACCTCTCGGTGTACCTGCCGGAAGGTTCGGCCTTTGCCGACCTGGCGCGGATTGTACGTGCGAACGGCCAGCCGCACCTGCGTACGATCGGTCTCCCGGAGCTGTTCTCGCACAAGGGACGGCGCAGCATCACGATCTCGCTTGAGTTCCGCACCTTGGGCCGCACCCTGACCGACGCGGAGGTGAACCGCCTGATGGCGAACATCGAAGCGGCGATCAAATCGCACGGTTGGGAAGTACGGTAAATTCCTACCGTTAAGCCATTTTTATTCGTTGATTGAGGTGGTTCGGAGACCCCGGCCGCGGTATAATTGAAGTAGCTGAAAGTTCCCAAGCGAACGTATTTCTATGGCAAAACCCAAGATCCAAAAGAAGGCAAAGCCCGCCAAGAAACCGACTGCGAAGAAGCCGGTCGCTAAGAAAACTGCCCCGAAAAAGGTGCAGCTTAAGGGTCGCGCCAGCGGCTCGTCAAAAGCCTCCGCCAAAGGCTACACCGCCAAATCGATCCAAGTCCTCCAAGGGCTCGAGCCGGTCCGCAAACGCCCCGGCATGTACATCGGCGGCACGGGAGTCCCCGGGCTGCACCACCTGATCTGGGAGGCGGTCGACAACTCCATCGACGAGGCGATGGCCGGGCACTGCACCTCGATCGACGTCGTCCTGCATCCGGACGACTCCGTGACCATCGCCGACGACGGGCGCGGCATCCCGATCGACAAGCACCAGGTCTCCAAGAAGTCCGCGCTCGAGACGGTGATGACCACGCTGCACGCCGGCGGCAAGTTCGGCGGCGAGGACGGTGCCTACAAGGTGTCCGGCGGCCTTCACGGCGTTGGCATCTCCGTGCTGAACGCCCTCTCCACCAAGCTCCAGACCGAGGTCGCCAGCAGCATCGACGGCCACCTGCACACCCAGGAGTACGCCCGCGGCAAGGCCAGGGGCGTCGTCAAGAAGGGCAAGAAGGTCCGCCGCACCGGCACCACCCACCGTTTCTGGCCGGACGAGACGATCTTCGAGGAGATCCGCTGGGAGCGCAAGACGATCCTCGACCGGCTGCGCCAGCAGGCCTACCTCACTAAGGGCGTGACGACCACCCTGACCGACGAGCGCGAGATGAAGGGCGCGGAAGGCGCGGAAGGCGCGGAAGGCGCGTCGGATGCGAAGGAGGGCCAGGCGAAGGACGGACAACCTTTCCAGTACCGTTTCCACTTCGAATCAGGCATCCGCAGCTACGCGCAGCACCTCAACAAGCAGCGCGAGGCGGTCTCCAACGTGATCTACATCGCCGGCAAGGGCGGCGACGCCGAGGTCGAAGTGGCTCTGCAGTACACCGACACCTACGCCGAGCACGCCTTCAGCTTCGCGAACAACATCAACACGATCGAAGGCGGGACCCACCTGACCGGTCTCAACCGCGCCCTGACCCGCGTCATCAACGACTACGCCCGCAAGCAAGGCTTCGTAAAGAAGGACAAGGACGGCTCGCTCTCCGGTGAGGACGTCCGCGAAGGCCTGACCATGGTGCTGTCGGTCCGGCTGCCGGACCCGCAGTTCGAAGGCCAGACCAAGGCCAAGCTTAACAATCCCGAGATTCGCGGCATCGTCGAGCAGGTGGTCGGCGAGGGCTTGGCGACGCATCTCGAGGAGAACCCGGCGGATGGCCGGAAGGTCGTCGAGAAGGCGTATCTCGCCGCCAAGGCGCGGCTGGCCGCCAAAGCCGCCCGGGACACCGTGCTCCGCAAGGGCGCGCTCGAGGGCATGACCTTGCCCGGCAAACTGGCGGACTGTTCATCCAAGGACGCTTCGCAATCCGAGATCTACATCGTCGAGGGCGATTCCGCCGGCGGCAGCGCCAAGCAAGGCCGCGACCGCGAGTTCCAGGCGATCCTGCCGCTCCGCGGCAAGATCCTCAACGTCGAGCGGGCCCGGCTGGACCGGATGCTCAGCTCGGATTCCGTGAAGTCGCTGATCATCGCGCTGGGCGCGGGTATCGGCGAGGAATTCACCCTCGAGAAAATCCGCTACCACCGGATCATCATCATGACGGACGCGGACGTCGACGGCGCCCACATCCGGACGTTGCTGCTGACGTTCTTCTTCCGGCACATGCCGGACGTCATCCGCAACGGCTACCTCTACATCGCCGAGCCGCCGCTCTACAAGGTCGGCTCCGGCAAACAGAGCGCCTACGCTCATACCGAAGCGGAGCGCGACAAGCTGATCACGAAATTCCTCGAGAAGAAAAGTTCGGCCAAGGCCGTCGCCGCGGCGTTGGAAAGCGGCGAAGGCAAGGCGACGACTTCCGCCCAGAAGGACATCGCCGGGGTGAGCGTGCAGCGCTACAAGGGTCTCGGCGAGCTCAACCCAAGCCAACTCTGGGAAACCACCATGGATCCCGAGAACCGGATCCTGCACCGCGTGGAGGTGGAGGACGCCGAAAAGGCCGACGAGCTCTTTGACACGCTGATGGGAGCCGATGTCGAACCTCGGAAGAAGTTCATCCAGACGCACGCCAAATCCGTAGCTAATCTCGACATATGAACACTGACTACCAACTGACGACTGGCGGCCGATGACAGGCAAGGGTTGGATCGTCATCTACGCGGTACTGCTGCTGATGCTGCTGTACCTGTTCGTCAGCGTGTCCGGCCTGAAGGGCGACGTGAACGAGCTCCGGGCCGACGTCGCCGACCTGCAGCAAGATGCCGCGGCGGTCACGACGCCGTCCCCAGCCGCGACGTCGTCCGAGACGGAAGCGCCGGTCAACGACTTGGCGACCGCCGCCGGTCGTGACGCGCAGCGCAAGTATGATCTCGGCAAGATCGCCGAGGCGCTGGGAGCATACAAGGAGGCTCGGGGTGCGTATCCCGCGGGGTTGAACGAACTGACGCCGAATTATATGGGCCGCCTGCCCACCGATCCAAACGCGCCGCAGTTCAACTACCGTTACAAGCGGACGCCGGAGGGGTTCCGGCTGACCTGCGTCCTTGAACAGACGGACGATCCGGACGACGCCAAAGGGGACGGCAAGACGGACAAGGTCTTCACGCTGACTGAGGATTTGCGGAGCGGCAGTTAGGAGCGGCATGGCGGACATCGGACACGTAAAACCACAGGCGATCGAAGAGGAGCTCCAGAAGAGCTACCTCGACTACGCGATGAGCGTGATCGTGGCGCGGGCGCTGCCCGACGTCCGCGACGGCCTCAAGCCGGTACACCGCCGGATTCTCTATGCGATGAGCGAGCTCGGGTTGCGCAGCAGCGCCAAGTACCGCAAGTCCGCGACCGTCGTCGGTGAAGTCCTCGGTAAGTACCACCCGCACGGCGACACCGCGGTCTACGACGCGATGGTCCGCTTGGCCCAGGACTTCGCGATGCGCTACCCGTTGGTCGACGGACAGGGTAACTTCGGCTCGATGGACGGCGACAACGCCGCCGCCATGCGATACACCGAGGCCAAGATGGCCAAGATCACCGACGAGATGTTGGCCGACCTCCAGAAGGACACGGTCGATTGGCAGGACAACTACGACGGCTCGCAGAAGGAGCCGACCGTGCTGCCGGCCAAGCTGCCGAACCTTCTGATCAACGGGACCGTCGGCATCGCCGTCGGCATGGCGACGAACATCCCTCCGCACAATCTCGGCGAGGTCAGCGCCGCCGCGATCCACCTGATGGACAATCCGGAAGCGACCCCGGGCGATTTGATGGACTTCATCCAGGGTCCGGACTTCCCGACCGGCGGTATCATCTACGGCTCCGACCAGATCCGCGAGGCCTACGCCTCCGGCCGCGGCCGGGTCGACATGCGCGCTCGCGCCGAGATCGAAGAGCGCCAAGGCAAGGGCGGCAGCCACCGGATCGTCGTCACCGAGGTGACTTATCAGACGAACAAGGCGACCCTGATCGAGAAGATCGCCGACCTCGTCCGTTCCAAGAAGATCCTCGGCGTCTCCGACCTCCGTGACGAGTCCGATCGCAACGGCGTCCGGGTCGTGGTGGACCTCAAGCGCGACGCCTACCCGAATAAAGTGCTCAACCAGCTCTACCAGCACACGGATCTCCAGAAGTCGTTCTACCTCAACATGCTGGCGCTGACGCCGGAACTCGAGCCGCGCGTGATGAACGTCAAGGACGTGCTCCAGCACTACCTAACACATCGCGAGACGGTCGTCCGCCGCCGCGCTACGTACGAGCTGGCGCAGGCCAAGGACCGTGCCCACATTCTCGAGGGGCTGCTGACCGCGCTCGGCAAGATCGACGCGGTGATCAAGACGATCCGCGCCTCGCAGGACAAGAACGTCGCCGCGACGAACCTCAAGAAGAAGTTCAAGCTGACCGAGGTGCAAGCCAAGGCGATTCTCGAGATGCGGCTGCAGGCGCTGGCGGCGCTGGAGCGCAAGCAGGTCGAGGACGAATACAAGCAGCTCCAGAAACTGATCAAGGAATTGACGGCTCTGCTGAAGTCCCAGCGGCAGATCAAGGACGTCGTGAAAGAGGAGCTGGAGGAAGTCACCGCGGCGTACGCGGACGAACGGCGCACCGAGGTGAAGCCGGAACCGCTCGGCAAGTTCGGGGAGATGGACCTGATCCCGAAGGAAGAGGTCTTCGTGACGCTGTCCGCCGAGAACTACGTCAAGCGGCTGCCGGCCAGCACGTATCGGACGCAAGGCCGCGGCGGCAAGGGCGTGATGGGCGCGAAAGGGAAGGTCTCCGCGAACGGCGACGGATCGGAAAACCCCGCTGACATCGTCGAGCACCTCACCGTCACCGACACGCACGCCACGGTCCTGTTCTTTACCAACCGCGGCCGGGTCTTCTCGGTGAAGGCGCACCAAGTCCCGGTGGCCAGCCGGACGTCCCGCGGCACGGCGATCGTCAACCTGATCCAACTGGCTCCGGAAGAGAAGGTGACGGCGCTGGTCTCGGTCGAGAACCTGGGCGGGAAGGGCTACCTCTTCATGGCGACCAAGACCGGCTTCGTGAAGAAGACCAAGCTGCCCGACTTCCAGAACGTCCGGGCCAGCGGCCTGATCGCGATCAACCTCGGCAAGGGTGACGAACTCAAGTGGGTCCACGTCACCTCCGGCGAAGAGGACGTCCTGATGGTGACCAGCGGCGGCAAGGCGATCCGGTTCTCGGAGAAGGACGTCCGTCCGATGGGACGGGCCAGCCGCGGCGTCGGCGGCATGCGCGTCGGCAAGGACGACGAGATCGTCGGCGTCGAAGTGGTCCGCAAGGACGTCGACCTACTGGTGGCGACCGAGAACGGCCTCGGCAAACGCACCGCGATCACCGGTTATCCGCGCCATCGGCGTCGCGGCGGCGGCGTGAAGACCGCCAACATCACCAAGAAGACGGGCCCGCTGGTAGCGGCCATCGCCGTGACCAAGGAAGCCAAGCACGTGTTGATCTCATCGGCCAGCGGCCAAGTGATCCGGATCCCGGTCGACGACGTGCCGCGGCTTTCCCGGGCCACCCAGGGCGTGCGGATCATGCGGCTGGGAGACAAGGACTGCGTGACCACGGTAGCGACGGCCTGATATGGATGGCATTCCGTTCAGCCCGGTCCTGGTTATCGCCGGTCTAGCCTGGGCGATCAACGAACTGACCAAGCAGCTGGTAGGGAGGTCCCGCGGCCGCCGCTGGTTCGACCCCGGCGGCATGCCGTCCGGTCATGCCGCGACAATGGCTGCTCTCGCTACCGCCATCGGTTTGTCAGAAGGCGTCGGCAGCCCGCTCTTCGCTCTGGCGATCATCCTTTGCGGCATAATTTTCAGCGATGCGCACCGTGTCCGCTGGTCGGTCGGGCAGCAAGCCCTCCGGCTCAACGAACTGGGCAAACGCGCAAAACTGAAACCGTTGCCGATCGTGCGCGGGCACACGGGTGCCGAAGTCATCATCGGCGCGATCTACGGCGCCCTGCTTGCGTGGGGCCTCTGGCAGCTACTACAATAGACCTAACGACGTAACCGCCGGAGGTATTTCCAGCAGGACTCGAACTCGCACAACTTTGACGAAAAGATTCCACTTGGTTGGTCTGTGCGGTTCCGTCGGGAGCCGTTTTTATTTCGCAGGCGATCAAATGTTTACTTGATCGACCACCAGGCGATTCGAACGCTCGAAAGCCGCTCCTTCACAACAGGTAGACATGCCATCCCGCCGCAGGCGTTCGCGTCCGCGACGGGAGCTCTAACAATTTCAATTTAGATCTCCGCGTTCCGCCAGGAGCGTGGAAGATATTTCAGAGAGTTTGATCCTGGCTCAGGATTAACGCTGGCGGCGCGCCTAACACAT
>JAUYKS010000011.1 GCA_030699935.1 bacterium
CTGCTCACCGTAAGGCTAAGGTTTCCGGGGCCACGTTGATCGTCCCCGGGTTAGTCGGTCCTAAGGCGAGGCCGGAAGGCGTAGTCGATGGATAACAGGTTGATATTCCTGTACCGCGGATAGCACGTTTGCACGTGCGGAGGGACGCGGAACGGTAGCTTGGGCGGGACACTGGTTTGCCCGTCGAAATGTCTAGCCAGGAGTGGTTGGTAAGTCCGCCATTCCGTTAACGTGAAGCATGAGAAAGGCAGCTCCTTCGGGAGCAGGCCGATCCAAGTGAGCCGATCCGACAAGAAAATCTCCGTGCGAAGTTCTATACGCGACCGTACCGCAAACCGACACCGGTAGCCGGGTCGAGCAGACCAAGGTGATCGAGATACCCCTCCCTAAGGAACTCGGCAAAACAGCAGCCGTAACTTCGGGATAAGGCTTGGTGTATCCGTTTTTCGGGTACACCCGCAGCGAAAGAGTCCAGGCGACTGTTTATCAAAAACACAGGTCTCCGCAAACTCGTAAGAGGATGTATGGGGACTGACGCCTGCCCAATGCCAGAAGGTTAACGGCGCCCCTTTACGGGTGGTGCCCGAAGCCCTGGTGAATGGCGGCCGTAACTATAACGGTCCTAAGGTAGCGAAATTCCTTGTCGGGTAAGTTCCGACCCGCACGAATGGCGTAACGATTTGGACACTGTCTCAGGGAGGGCCTCGGTGAAATTGCAATATCGGTAAAGATGCCGATTACCCATAGTAAGACGGAAAGACCCCGTGGAGCTTTACTACAGCTTGACATTGCGTACGTGTCGCGTGCGTGCAGGATAGGTGGGAGACTTCGAAGCGGCCGCGCCAGCGGCCGTGGAGTCACCCTTGAGATACCACCCTTACGCGATATGTGCGCTCACCAGCAGGTTATACCACCTGTCTGGGACCGTGTCTGGTGGGTAGTTTAACTGGGGCGGTTGCCTCCTAAATGGTAACGGAGGCGTTCAAAGGTCGGCTTAGTCCGGATGGAAATCGGACTGGACGTGCAAACGCATATGCCGGCTTGACTGCAAGGCCTACAAGCCAAGCAGGGTCGAAAGACGGAGTTAGTGATCCGACGACACAGTGTGGATTGGTCGTCGCTCAACGGATAAAAGTTACCCCGGGGATAACAGGCTTATTGCTTCCAAGAGTTCACATCGACGAAGCAGTTTGGCACCTTAAGACATTGGGGTGCTGCGGGAGCAATCCCGTACCAACAATGTGGCTTATAACGGTGAACCCCTACCGCTTGCTAGCTTATATCGTGAAACGATAGAATTAAGTTATCAGGCAAGGGCAATACCGTGGGAAGTCTAACGTCAACACAACACGCTATTTTGGTGGGCAGCTTGCTCGGCGATGGCACGCTTCGCAAGCAGGGCACTCGTACGAATGCCTTGCTCGAGGTGAATCACGCCGCCAAGCACCGGATGTACGTCGATTGGAAGTGGAATCACTTCCGCGACTACGTCCTGACCCCACCGAAACAGCGCCTGAGTAATGGAGGGCGGATTGCCTACCGCTTTACGACTCGCAGCCTACCGGTATTTACGGACTACTATAAGTGGTTTTACCGGTCCGGCTGCAAACAGATTCCTCAAGGCCTGCGCCTGGATCCGTTGATCCTGGCGGTCTGGTTCATGGATGATGGAGCGAAGAGTCGTTCAGCATGCTATCTCAACACCCAGCAATTCAGCTTGGCAGAACAGCGGTTTCTGCAAGCGCTACTGGAACGAGATTTGGGCATACGCTCCGCGCTCAACCGCGATAAACACTATTGGCGGTTACGCATTACGAGTGCCAGTACGATCAAGATGCGGCCCCTCGTGGAGCCGCACGTACTGCCGCTGTTCAGGTACAAGTTGACTAATGACCCCGTAACGACTGAACCGAAAGGTGAGAGCTTGCTCTTCTGAGTGAGCTCATACGCCACCTCCAACCACGAAAAATCCCATGGATACGGCCTTTGGCCTACGTCCGGGCGGTTGGATGAAGATATAGTCTGCGCCATCAGTAATGGTGGATTGTATAGCGATGTCGGCTCGTCGCATCCTGGGGGAGGAGCATCTCCCAAGGGTTTGGCTGTTCGCCAATTAAAGCGGTACGCGAGCTGGGTTCAGAACGTCGTAAGACAGTTCGGTCCCTATCTACTATGGGCGTTTGGAAACTTGAGGAATGTCACTCCTAGTACGAGAGGACCGGAGTGAACGAACCGCTGGTGTACCGGTTGTCGTACCAACGGCACCGCCGGGTAGCTATGTTCGGACGGGATAACCGCTGAAAGCATCTAAGCGGGAAGCCCTCTCCAAGATGAGGTTTCCATGTCCCGATTTATCGGGCGTGAGGTCCCAGGGAGATAACCTGGTTGATAGGCGTCAGGTGTACGCGTCGTGAGACGCTCAGCCGAGACGTACTAATGACCGATCGCATGCACTCATCTTCATCGCCTTAACCGGCAGTTCCGACGCATTGTCGCGGACTACCGCCATACCTCTCGGAGTCGTGAGCCCCGGGCTCACTGCCCGCAGCTCTATTTGTCGTCAGCACGCTGGTGATCTTCGCGCGGGGGCCACACCCGTTCCCATTCCGAACACGGCCGTTAAGCCCCGCAGCGCCGATGGTACTGGGTCGCTAGGATCCGGGAGAGTAGGTCGTCACCGGCGTACTGCCGACAACAGAGAACGCCCCGCATCTGCGGGGCGTTCTTAGGTTTCGTCAGGTTTCTGTCGTCGACCCGGAGTTTTAGCGCTGCTTGTGTTCGCGGTAGAACTGGGTGCCGTAGTAGGCGCCGCTGGCCAGCAGGAAGGTGATGAAGGCGATCAGGCCAATCTGTCCGGTCTTCGGTAGGGAACCGGCGCCGACAACACCGGCCGTCTGCGGCTGGACGTCCTGGTCGGGAGCGTCTGGAGTGAAGCTTCCCGGAGGCTTCGGTACGACAGGCTTGGTCGGAGTCGGAGTCGGAGATACGGTCGGCGTAGGAGTCGGGCTCGGAGATGCCGTCGGAGTCGGGCTGGCGCTCGGTGCCGGCGTCGGTTCCACCTGCGACTGGACCTCACTGATCGTGATCGAACTGGCTTCGCCGTCGAGCGTCTTGGCGGTCAGGACGACGGAATGTTTCTTGCCGTCGCAGAGGTTTCCGACCGGCAGTATGTTGTTCCTATAGGTCGGCAGCCAGTTTTGCGGAGCGGGGGTGTAGAGCGGGATTTCAGGTTTCCACTCGCCGGGCGGGAATTCTATGTTGGCGGTTTGCTGACCGTCGATCGCGACGGTATAGCCGGCCAGGTAGCCGCTGGTCTTCGCGGGTGAGGCGTTACTGACGGACAGCACCTTGTAGGCGTCGACCGAAGCCTCGGTGCAGGACAGCTTCCGGAGGGCAAGCATCGGCTTGTTGTTCTGGAAGGCGTCGGCCGGAACGGGATTGCCTCCCGGATCCACGGTACCCTGGAACGAGTAGTTGAAGTTCACGTCCTTGGTCTCGTTCTTGGCCAAGCGAATCTGGCGCTCTTCGGAAAGCACTATCCAGCGTTCGTCCTGATGGTCAGGCGGCGTGACGACCTTCGGGACCTTGATGGTCACCCATTCGCCGACCCGGCAGCCCCATTCGATCTTACCGTCTTCGCCGACTGTCTTCTGTCCGCCGCAACCGGCACCTTGGGTAGTCACCTGCGTATTCTTCAGGCGCGGGTGAGGATTGACCCAGACGACAAGCCGTGAGGTCTCCGGGTTAGGTCCTGGATTAGGTCCTGGGTTAGGCCCGGGTCCCGGAGCCGGCGGAGGTGCCGGCACCGCATCGGCGATACAGCCATAGTGGAGCTGCGCCGAGTTGTTTGCCGGAGCGCTCTGTACCGTTGCCGTACAGCTCTGGTTGCCGTTCCTGAACGAACCCGGGTGCGCGATAGCCGAGTGGTTGGTGTTCGCACAGCCATCGAAGGTGACCACGCCTCCGGACGGAACAGGCTTCCGGCTCGGGCTGCAATTGTTAGGGCTGATCTCGACTTCTACATGGCCGGGGGTCAGGCCGGTGGGGTTGACCTGTACGGTGATCGATTTCGTGCCGGCATATGCCTTTGCGAAGAGGAGGGAATCGAAGCTTGTCGTCCGCGAAGGGTCGATCTCGAACTCCTCTTGCGGTTCCGCCTTGTCCGTCTTCACCTTTAGGTCCGGGGCGTCCTCTGCGGCTGTTTTGACCACAGAGGCAGCAGCTGCCGGGGCAGGCACGTTCCGCTGAATGCGGCCGTCACCACGCCCATCGACCGGCTTATCGGAACTCAGGTTATTGATCGCGATCGGGCCTTCCTGGAAGGTCGTGACCGCTTCGTTGCTGGCGACCGTGAACGTCCGCTCGAGCTGCTTGACCAGCAGACAGCTAGCCATCGGGTTATTGTTCGAGCAAATCAGGATTTTCATCTTGTGGGAACCCGGCTGGAGCAGGTTGCGGTTGAACCGGTCGTTTGCCTTGCCGTCCGCGCCCAGGCCCCAGCGGAACGGATATTCCCACTTGTTCTTGCCGGTGGCCGGTTCGCCTGGCTTGTTATAGTCCCAGGTCGCGACGCGGTGATTATCTATGTATGCACGAGCGCTCCAGATGGTACGTCCTTGCTTCGGCTTCCAGTCCACCCGGAACGGAAAGTCCGCGGTGACCGGTTGGTTCAGCTCGGGAGAGTGGACGAATATGGTGTCCGTATTCGTGTTGTCCGGGGCCGCGAAGATGCTGGCCGAGGCGATCAGCCCGACCGCGACCAGTCCGGCAATCACTAACCGGAGATGGCTGGACTTGAGCCAGTTGATCGCGGAGTTAAGCGGGCTGGGAATCGGAGTGGGCATGGATGGTATTCGTTTTGGGATTTATTTTCGGGAAGTTAGGCTACAGTAGCATGTTTTGTGGCTTATGTCAACCGTCAGTAGCGGCAATCAGCGCGCGAACCGCTCGCAAGAGGCACGGACTTCTCCGTCCTTGGTGTCGTACGACCACTGTTGGCAATGCTTTCCGGCCTCGGATTCGATCTGGACTTTTTGCGTCTGGACATAAGAAGTCTGGGCGAACGTCGATACCGCGAAGACGATACCGGCAGATACTACCAGGGCGGCAAGCACGCGCTTCGGGGTCGAATCGAGCTGGCGGAAGATCCAGTCCATTTCAGTTCAAGTGCCCCCGGGCTTTCAGGTAATCCCGTAGCTTCATCTGTCCCCAGACGATCAGGCATACCAACACGTACGATCCGGCCAGCAGCAGGGCATCTGCCAGGGGCTTGAACCCGGTCACGGCCAGGAGGCCGCTGCCAGTGGAGCTGAGATCGGCCAGGAAGAATTCGGCGCCCAGTGAGGTCTGCCGGACGGTTTCGGGGTACGTCACGGCGAGCCCGATCAAGGCCAGGGCCGTCACGACCAGCACGCCGGCGACGACGGTCAGCGCCATCCTGGCGGCGTCGGACTTCATGCCTTCCTCAACTTCTTGATAATGGTCAGCTGGGCCGCGGTACCGCCTTCGATGATCCGCGAGATTACCCACACGATCACGTAGCTCACGGTGAAGAACGTCAGGAATTTCAGCAGGGTATTGTCGGTCTCCAAGTAGGGCAGGGCGTTGACCAGGTTGGTCAGCCAGAATTCCCGCACCTGTCCCAGACCGCCCCCCGTGGTTTCCGCGACTTCACGGAGCTGGGAGACGCTGATGAACAGATGGGCGAACGTCGCCACCAACAGCGCCGAGACGACTTTCTTGGAGGTGGGAGCGAAGATTTCCTTAAGAGTTTCCATGGCTAGGATGACTAAAATTGACTAATCATACACAAAAATAAGCCCTTTGTCAATCCTCAGGCGGGTGGTGGGCCGAGGTGATGTTGCAAAAATGGCGTAGTTAAGCTACGATTCAGCGTCATGCAGGTCCTTACGCACAGTACGCGCATCCTCGGCACATTGCTCGTCTTGGGAGCGGCGCTCCTGACCACCGGTTGCCTGAACCGCACCCCGGACCAATCCGGCGTTTCCGTCTCCGACGACGCTGGTAATTCGTGGGAGGCGGCCCCCGACCTGCAGGCCGAGAACGGAAACCGCCCGGACGTCTTCCCGCCGATGGCAACGACGGCGGTGGCGGCCGCGCCGTCCAAGCCTGATCGGATCTTCACCGGCACCGAGGACGACCTCTACGTTACCAGTGACGCCGGCAAGGGCTGGCGGCAGATTACCGACCGGCTGCCGGACGCCGCCGCGGTCGACGTGCAGGATATCGCGATCCTGTCATCCGAGCCGAACGTGGTCCTGGTCGCCGGCGTGTCCAACGGGTACGGCAAGGTATTCCGCAGCGTCGACGGTGGGCGGAGCTTCAAGGCCGTCTTCACGACTGCCGAACCGAAGCAGCCGGTCAATACGGTCGCCTTCGGCCAAGGCCGGACGATCTTCGCCGGGGATCAGACGGGCAACCTCTTCCGTTCGCGAGACCGCGGCGACAGCTGGCAACGGGTCTTCTCGACGGAAAGCGCGATTAGCGCCTTGGCCGTCTCCGGACGGAACCTGTTCGTCGGGACCTTCGGCCGCGGCGTTTTCCGCAGCGCCGACGCGGGGAACTCATTCGCCTCGGCCAGTGACGGCTTGCAAGGCCAGGGCGTGACGGTCTGGTCGCTGGCGGTAGGCGGCGGCGAGCTCTACGCCGGTACCCAGCAAGGCCTCTTCCGGACCACGGACTTCGGCCGGAGCTGGCGGGAAGTGAACGGTCCCGACGCGGTCCGCGGTGCCCTGATCCAATCCGTCGCCGTCGGCGGCGACACGGTCTACTTCGCATCGAACGCGGTGGTCTACCGGCTCAGCTCGGACGGGACGCGGTTCGTTCCGCGACAGATCGACCTGGCGCAAAGCGTGTCGGATATCGCTCCCGTCTCGTCGGCCCGGGTTTACGTCAGCGCCAGCAGCGAGAACCTCGAACAAGCCGGCCTGTTCCGGAACAACCTTCCGGTCCTCCAGGGCGTACCGGCCCCGGCTCAGTAAGAAGACAGTAGTCAGACGAGGATTAGGAAGAAGATCCGGTCTGCCCCCGCGGCCGTTGACAAGACGGCCATTTTATTGTATGATTAGCCAATTTTCGGACATACGTAACTTTCGTAACGAGCACGCTTCATGTACCCAGAAGGCATATTCTTCCAACTCGGCATCCTCACCGTCTGCGCCGCAGGGCTCGGCATCGTGGCTCGGCTCCTGAAGCAGCCGATCATCGCGGCCTACCTCCTGACCGGCGTGTTGCTGGGGGTCGGCGGCACCAACATCATCCCGGATTCCGCGAACACCCAGGACATCGCCAAGGTCGGGATCGTCTTCCTGCTGTTCCTGGTCGGACTCGAACTGAACATATCCCAGATCAGACGGTTGAAGAATGTCGTACTCGTCACCGGCTTGGTACAGCTGGGGGTCGTCTTCGCCGCCACGTATGGCGCGACGGTCGCCCTCGGATACGCCCCTTTGACCGCCGCCTACCTCGGGATCGCGGCGTCATTCAGCTCGACCGCCGTGGTCCTCAAATGGCTGACCGACCGTCACGAGCTGGCGGCTTTGCACGGGCGCATCGCGGTGGGAATCCTATTACTGCAGGACGTAGTGGCAATGCTGCTTCTGATGGTAATCGCCGGTTCCAGCCGCGAGGCGCTAAGCATCCTGTCCGGCACGGCCTGGCTGCTCAAAGGCGCCACTTTCTTCGTCGGCGTCTGGCTGCTGACCAAATACGTCCTACCCCGGCTTTTCTTCTATATCGCCAAATCGACGGAACTATTGTTCCTGGCCAGCATAGCCTGGGCTTTCCTATTCGCGATGGTCGCCGACGCGCTCGGGTTCTCCAAGGAAATCGGCGCGTTCACGGCCGGACTCTCCCTGGCCACGCTGCCGTACAGTCTGGAAATCATCAGCCGGATCCGGCCGCTGAAGGACTTCTTCCTGACCGTCTTCTTCGTCGTGCTCGGACTCGAGGTAGCACCGGCCGTCGTGCACGGCAACCTCGAGATAATCGTCGTCTTGACCCTGATCGTGCTGTTCCTGAAGTCGGCCGTAATCAGCGTGACCATGGCCCGGCTCGGTTACCCGAAGCGCCCGGCCTACCTTACTGGCGCAGTACTCGGCCAGATGAGCGAGTTCTCACTGTTAGTCGTGCTGATCGGCGCTTCGGTCGGGCAGATTCCCGACGAGATCGTCGCCGTGACCTCCGCCGTAGTCGTCCTGACCGTCATCCTGAACACGTACTGGAACGCCCTCAACCGCTTCGTCTATCCGTTCCTCGTGAAGCCTCTGAAGTTCATCGGCGGGCAGGTCCGGGCGAAGGAATTACGTTACCGGCCCGGACGCAAGGAAGGGCACGTCTTGATGTTCGGGGCCAACCGGACCGGCTACCACATCCTGAAGACCTTCGAGAAATATAAGGAGGAGGTCGTGGTGATCGACCACAACCCGGAGGTGATCCGGCGGTTGCTACATCGCGGCATTCCGAGCGTGTACGGAGACATCGACGACTACGAGCTGCTACAGGAAGTCGGCCTGCCGGACGCGCGGACGATCGTCTCGACCGTGCCGAGCACGCCGGCCAACCTATACCTGATCCGGCACGTCCGGGCGCACAATCCGAACGCGCTGCTCATCCTAACCGCCGAGCAGGTCATGGACGCGCTGACGCTGTACGAAGCCGGAGCCGATTACGTGATCATCCCGCACATGCTAGGCGGGGAACAGGCCGCCCAGATGCTCGAGGGCGTCGAGGCCCATCTGACCGACCCTGCGGCGTTCCGGAAACGGCGCAAGTCGCACGTCGAGGCGCTGCGACGCCGGCATCGCGAGCTGGTCGGCTGACCGATCTGCCGCGGGCTGTTATACTAACCATCGTTAATAACCGTTAACCCCCGCAGGCTCCGAATGGAGCCGCACTATCGCATGGCAACGAAAGCTCCCAAATCCTCTACCAAGAAAGCCGCGAAGACCGCCGCCAAGACCGGCGAATTCGCCAAGCTGCTCGACTCGGCCGTGCCGATCAAACTGGCGCCTGGCGAGGTGATCGAGGCGAACGTGGTCACCAAGAGCAAGAACGAGCTCTGGGTCGACATCAAGGGACTGGCCACCGGCTACGTCCCGTCTCGCGAAATCGGCGACCAGCGGGCGCTAGCCAAGCTGGAGGTCGGCGATGCGGTCTACGGGTCCGTGGTCGCGTCGGAAAACGACGACGGCTACGTCATCCTTTCGATCCGGCGCGCCATGCGTGACCGCAGCTGGAAGGACCTGGAGGCCCGGTTCGATGCCAAGGAAGTGCTCAAAGCGACCGTGACCGACGCCAACACCGGCGGCTTGCTGCTCGAAGTCGACGGCATCCGCGGATTCATGCCGGTCTCGCAACTGGCTCCCGAGAACTACCCGCGGGTTTCCGGCG
>JAUYKS010000022.1 GCA_030699935.1 bacterium
CTGATATCCCGACTGAATCGATTATCATCCATCCTGATTAGCGCTTGGTTGTCATAGTCGTAATGATACCGGATGACCTGGCATATGGTTGCACTACATATCCCCTATCAGCGAATAGGGAACGGGTCACCCAGAACCCGATTAATTGGCTCGGGGACAGGGAATCGAACCCCGATTTCCAGGACCAAAACCTGGCGTCCTACCGTTAGACGATCCCCGAATGACGGCTGTTTCCAGTCTAGCAAGCCTTGGCGCATCCGGTGCGCCCTACTCTTTGAGCGCTTGGCGCACCCCGCGCAGGCCGCGTTTGCGGAACTCGCGGATCGCCTCGCGAGTCGTGTCGAAGATCGCCGGCAGCTCCAGGTAGTCGATGCCGATCGCGATCCAAGCCAGCCAGGCCGGCATCGTCGTCCCCGCCTCGCCAAGGCCGAGGCTCGACAGCACGATCTCGTCGGTGATCCAGTACATGTGCAGCCACTGCAGGTTGATGCCGATCAGGATCAGCAGCCGCTTCCAGCTGAACTTCCGCCGCAGGATCACGACATAGAGGATGCTGGTCGTGATGATGGCCGGGATTTCCAGATAGTCGGCGGCGGAAAGCGCGGCGCTCCAGAACGGATCGAGCAGCCAGTAGCTCGCGCCGACCAGGCGGTGTGCCACCACGTGCGCGGACAGCCAGTAGAGGTGGACCAGCTGGGTCAGGAAGAGCAGCGCGGAGACGGTCACCGCCAGCTGGTAGTGCCGGTCGTACCAGGTCGCGATTTGGCGGCCGATGCGTTTGCCGATTCGTTTCACCATATTCCGGGGCGGTCGATTAGGGCCAGTTCTCGGGTCAGTTCGTGCTTTCGCGCCGCAGCTCCACCCGCTCACGGGCGCTGACCGCGCGTTCGTAGGCGCGTTCGACGGACTGGTAGCGGATCAGCTCGGCCGGGGAGATCTGTCCGTCGGCCGACACCGTGGCGTAGACGGCGATCAGCCGGTCGATCTCATTAGTTTCGGCGAGCAGCGCGTCGGCGTACTCACGGTCGGCCAGCGTGCCGGTGCGGTAATCCGCGAGCGCGTCCCGGGCCTTGGCCACCTCGGCGCGCGCCTCGGACAGCTTGGCCTGGCTCGGCTTGGCGGGATTAGCAGTCGCCGCCTGCGACAGACTGGCCGCCCGGTTGACGTGGTCGGCCGCGGTGCCGAGCTTGGCCTGGTCCCCGACCCCGAGCACAATCAAGAGCCCGAAGAGCGCGAACATCATCACCCAGAAGAGCGTGGCCAGGATCACCGGCACGAACTCGACGAACTTCAGCGGGATGTCGGCCGCCTTGCCCTTGGTCTGCTTGTCCCAGTAGTCGTTCACCGCGACCTGGGCGAGGACCAGGGCGACCGGCCCGAAAAAGATCCAGAGTACCACGAGCAGCGGCACGCTCTGGCGGTTGGCGCCCACCTTGGCGGCCAGCGCGTCGGCGTCCTTGGCCAGCCAGTAGAAGACGACGAACTGGAGGATCGGCACCAGCAGGCCGAGCGTGTGCAGCAACGGCGAGGAGGTGGTGTTCCCCTGCTCCGCAAAGATTTGCCGGCGCGTGACGTAGAACCAGTAGAACGAATACAGCCCCATCGACAGGAGCGTCAGTACCAGGACGCGGACCCAGCCGCGTTTCACCTGCGGGGCTGGCGATGCGGTCCCCGAGACGGCGCCGTTCTTGCTTCCTTGGGTCATGGGCTTATTCTCCCCGTTCCGCGGCAATTCGGCAATCAGGCAATCGGCCAATCAGGCAATCACCGCCGGACCCGAAGGCCCGGCGGTGACACCTGACGATATCCTCGTCTCAGCGAGCACTCAGCGTGCGCGCCGAAGGCTCGGACCGAAGATAAGCACGTAAAGCGCCGAGACGCCGACGAGCGAGTAGACTACTCGCGAGACGGTGGAACCGTCGCCGAAGATCGTGGCGACCAGGTTGTAGTCGAACAGTCCGACCAGCAACCAGTTCAAGCCGCCGATGACGACCAGCAGGACCGCTCCCATCTCCAACGCGGTGAGCTTAGAGTCTTGTGCCATGTACCCTCCTTGGTTAGTTGACGCTACGCCCGGTAGACGCGATAACCTTCGTGGACCTTCTTCTTGACCTTGGTCCCGAAGTCGTCGCCGGCCTTCACCGAATCGACCGCTTCGTGTTCGACCTGGAGGGATTCGATCTTCTGCGTGTAGTCGAGCTCGCCGCCTTCGAACCGGACCGAGTCCCCGACCTTTAGCTTGCCGCCCTTGCCCAGCTGGATCACGGCGACTTTCAGATGGTCGAAGTAGTGCGTCACCCGCCCGATCGGCTGCTCCGGCTTCGGAGCCTTGGCCGCCGCTTTAGGCGCGGCCTTCTTGGCAGGAGCCTTCTTAGCGGGCTTCTTTGCCGCCTTCTTGGCAGGAGCTTTCTTCGCCGGTTTCTTCTTGGCGGCTGGTTTCTTCTTAGGAGGCATCGTGCCTCGATTGTGTACCAACGGCCGGAATATGACAAGCGAGCGTGTTGCTGGCCAACCGGCGGAGCTGCCGCGGATCAGTCGGAAAATGCCACAACAAAGGAAAACCGGCAACCCGTCAGTGACGGGTACCGGTTCTCAAGTCTAATTTAATCGAGTCGGTCAGTCGGGGCTGCTCAGTCGAGCTTGCCGATCTTGAAGACCTTGGTGCCGCAATCCGGGCAGGTGCCGGAAACCGCGGGCCGGCCGTTCTTCAGCTCGACCTGCTTCGGGTCCTTGATCTCAATCTTCTTCCGCTCTTTTACGCAATATCCTGTGGCCATGTTCTCCTCCTTCTTTTATGAGGTTAACTGTTACAACAGCCCAGAGTATGGCACGGGTACCTGACGCCTGCAAGTGCCCAGACATGATTCGTTGTAAGTTCTTACAATGAGCTGATTCGGGCTTGGCGCGGGCCGATTCAGCGCTTGCGGAGGCGTGGTCCCCGCGGCGTGTCCTCGACGGTCCAGCCGGCCTTGCTGATCTGTTTCCTCAGCCGGTCGGCTTCCGCGAAGTCGTCGCGGCGGCGGGCGGCCTCGCGGTCGTCGGCTAGGGCGTTCACCCGTTTCGGTGCCCGCTCGACCTCCAACGTGAGCACTCCGAGCACGTCATTGAAGCCGTGCAACGCCTCTAGCACGTCCTCCTGCCGATCGGTACCGAGCTCGCCGGCATCGATCAGGGCGTTCCCGTCGCGGACGAAGTCGAAGACGGCGGCCACCGCCTCGGCGGTGTTGAGGTCGTCGTCCATCGCCGCGGCGAACCGAGCCTGGGTGTCGGCGATCAGCTTGGTGACCGCCTCGCCGCCTTCCGGCGCGTCGCCCGCCTGCTCGCTGAGCCGGTCGTAGAAGGTCTGCAGCCGTTCGTAGCTTTCCTTGGCCGCCTGCAGGCTCTGCCAGGTGAAGTTCAGCTTGCCGCGATAGTGCGCCTGGACGAAGAGCGTCCGGAGATGGACCGGCAGGAACCCCTGCTTCTCTACTTCGGCCAGCGTGACGATGTTCCCGTCCGACTTGGCCATCTTGGCGCCGTCGATCAGGAGGTGCTCGGCGTGCAGCCAGAACCGCGCCAGGTCCTGGCCGTCCCCCGCCCGGGTCTGGGCGATCTCGTTCTCGTGGTGCGGGAAGGTAAGGTCGACCGCGCCGGCGTGGATGTCCAGCGGCAACTTGAGCGCGGCCGCCATCGCCGAGCACTCGACGTGCCAGCCCGGGCGGCCGTGACCCCAGGGCGAACGCCAACCGACCACGCCGACAGTTCCCTTGGGCTCGCGCTTCCAAAGCGCGAAATCGCGCGGCGAATCCTTGTCGTATTCGTCGGCGTCGATCCGGCTCCCCTTTTCCCCGCCGAAGTGTTTGGAATCGATCTTGAGCAGCTTGCCGTAGTGGTGCTTGCGGTGATATTTCCGCACGTCGAAGTAGACGCTGCCGTCACGCTCGTAGGCGAAGCCGGCCGCCTGGATCCGTTCGATCAGCTTGATCATCGCGCCGACATGCTCGGTCGCCTTCGGGTACGCCTCGGCTCGTTCGATCCCGAGCTTGTCGACGTCCGCGAAGAACCGCTCCTCGTGCGGCTTGGTGAAGGCCCGGACGTCATCCAACGTCTTCGCCTTGCTCGCCGCCAGGATCTTGTCCTCGATGTCGGTGATATTCATCACCTGTTTCACCTTCCAGCCATGCCCGTGCTCGAGCCAGCGGCGCAGCACATCCTCGAACACATAGGTCCGGAGGTTGCCGATGTGGGCCGGGCCGTACGTCGTCGGCCCGCAAGTGTAGAGTTTTACCGTCTTGCCGCGACCTTTGCCGATGGGCTCGAACGCCTCCTTCTTCCGGCTCAGCGTGTTGTAGAGCTTAAGCACCGAACACCTGATCAAATTTCATCGCCTTTTTGACAGTACTCAACTCCGCTCCAGCAAGTAACTCTGTCCTTTCTTGCAAAGCCTGACCGTCAGGAATAGGAACCCCTATGCCACCGCTCGGGATTATGTAGGCCGTAATGTGCGTAGGTGGAATCTCGATGCCTACGCCGAGCGCCTTCTCAAGTCGCTCGAAAAACGGCTTGATTCCATTCACCGTAACCATGACGACGATTGTTTCTTCGGTAACGCCTTCCCGATCAAAACGAGCCGTTCGTAGCTCACCGGTGGGCGTGATTGTGAATTGCTCTTTCGGGTCGTAGCACTTTTCGGTCGCTTCCCATAGTTTGTTTTCGGCGTCAGATTCCTGAACCCCGAGCGCCTTACCCACGTCAACGGCAATCCGTTTGATGTAAACGATACTGCTATGGAATTCATCTTTCCGGGACCAATGTTTCCCCAGCACGTCGATTTCTTTTGGTAACCCGACGATATTCAGCGGGATGTACGAAGCGCCCTTGTAGTTCATATACAGACTGGCGGGAGTAAGTGTTTTCACAGCCATCTCCTGAAGTACATATATGAGAACAGCAGCACCGCGAACGCCACCGAGATGCCGACCGCGATGAAGAACAGCCGTTCGTCCACCGGGAACGGATAGCGGAGGTTCATCGCCAGGAGGCCGGAGATCGACGCGCCGGGCAGCGTGACCAGCGAGACCAGCGTCAGCACCTTCACGACGTTGTTGGTGCGGTGCTGGATGAACGTCTCGTTCGTGTCCTCAAGCGACTGGGCGACCTCGCGGTAGTTCTCGAGCAGGTCGTTCATGCGCTCCAGCGAGTCGTGGACGTCGTCGAGGTAGACGTCCAGACGCGCCGGCAGGAACCGCTTCCGGACCGACTCGAGCTGGCGGATCAGGGCGCGCTGCGGCCGGATGATCCGGCGGAAGTTGATGATCTCGAGCTTGAGGTACGACAACTCCTCGGCGGCGTCCTTGGCCTTGTTGCCCTTGAGGATCTTCAGCTCGAGCGCGTTGATCCGGGTCGCGATCTTGTCGAGCATCGGGAAGCCGTCGGCGAAGAGGCGGCTGACCAGTTCGTAAAGCAGGAATCCCGAGCCTTTGGTGAGGTACCGCTCGCGGCGCGGCTGCGAGCGCTCGATCTCGCCGAAAAGCTTCGAGAGCGGTTTGACGCGTCCGGAATGGAGCGTGACCAGGTAGCCCTGGCCGATGAAGATGTCGACCTCCTCCTGCACCACCCGGCGCGAGGCCTTGTCGAAGTGCGGCACGTGGACGATCAGGAAGAGGTAGTCGTCGTAGGTGTCGAGCTTGGGGCGCTGCTTGGTCGAGCGGACGTCGCCGTAATCGAGCGGGTGGAAGTCGAAGTGACGCTCGAGGTAGCGGACGTCCGCCTCGGTCGGGTTGACGAAGTCGTACCAGGTCAGGCCGTCCCGCTTGAGCTTCCGGACGTTGGTGCGCTGCGGCGACGCGCCGGTCGCGGGCGCCGGCCGCTTCTTCTTGAAACTGAGGACGGGCATAGGTCCAGCTTATCGTTAGTGGCTGGCGGCTACTAGCAGCGTTTGTTTTCTGCGCGCCGGTGCCTTAATCTAAGACGTTGTCATGAGCACAGAAGAAACAGTCGAGCATCCGTTCGCGACGGCGCCGGAAGGCCGCGAGATCGCGCGTTCCTTGACCGCCGAGCAACTGGCTGATCTGGAGCGGGAACACGCGGTACGCAAACACATCCAAGGCCATCTGAGCGGCAACACGCCGATCGGCGAGGCGTTGAGCTTCTTCTACGGCGAGTCCCGGAAGGCCTGGCCGGGAGACAGTGCCGTACACGACCTCTCGACTGCGGACCGGGTCGTCGTCGATTTCTTCACGGACACCGGCCGCTACTGTGAGGCCTGGGAACAAGGGTTGCTTCGCGAACTCGTCATGGAAGAATCCGCCTGGTCCAATGCGGACCGGTTCGGTGCGGAGTATGTCGGGGACAAGCTGACCAAGGCGTTCGACGCCGTATTCGCGGCCGAGCAAGGCGACGTTTAGAACTCCCGGCGGCCTTCGAGCGCCCGGGAGAGCGTCAGCTCGTCGGCATATTCGACGTCGCCACCCATCGGCAGGCCCGAGGCCAGCCGCGTCACCTTCGGCACGAGCGGCTTGATCAGCTTCTGGATATAGAGCGCCGTCGCCTCCCCTTCCAGATTCGGATTGGTGGCGATGATCACTTCGGTCACACCGGCGCCCTTGCCGGAGCCCGTCGCGCCGTCCTTCAGCCGCTCGATCAATTCCGCGACCTTGAGCTGCTCCGGCCCGATGCCTTCGATCGGCGCGATCGCGCCGTGTAGCACGTGGTACTTGCCCTTGAACGTGCCGGCCCGCTCGATCGCCACGATGTCCAGCGGGTCCTCGACCACGCAGATCACGTGGTCGTCGCGGCCGGCGCTGGCGCAAAGCGCGCACTGCTCGGATTCGGCGAAGTTGAAACAGGTCCGACAGTGCTGGATCCCCTGCTTGAGCTGGAGCAGAGACTCGCCGAGCGCGTCGACGTCCTGCGGGTCGGCCTTGATCAGGTAGAACGCGAGGCGCGAGGCCGACTTCGGCCCGATGCCGGGCAGTTTCTCCAGTTCGGTGATCAGGCGCTCGACTGATGTTGGTATTATCTGCACGATCGTATCGTACCGAGCGCCCGCGGATACGGAAAACAAGCTACCAAATGAAAAGCGGGCCCCTATGGTATGTAGGGGCCCGCACGGACCAAAAGTGAAATGTTTCGATCCGGTGTAGCAGTGACGGCGGTTACGTATCGAGCGCGAGGAAGTCGCCGTCGATTTTGTGACCTGCCTTCGGGGCGCCGAGATCGACGGACGTTTCGAGCATGAGCAGGATGTTGGCCTCGACGGTCTGACAGACGAGACGGTCGAACTCGGGCTGGAATCCCGAAGCGCCGATGGCCAGCCCGATGTCCGGGTTCCAGATTGAACCCCAGTAAACGGGGTCACCGTAAAGACGGTCGACGAGCGGCACCTCTGCGGTGGGCTTTTCCGTGCGCAGGGTGACCTGGGTCTTGCCGTGGGCGATCTCGGCGTAGTCGTGCCTGTCGTCCAGCTCGCCGATGGTCTGCTCGACCCACAAGGCCATGCCGGGCGCGGGAGCGAACATCGACTGAGCAACCACCACGTGAATGCCTTTCCGGTGCTGGGTGAGGCCGTTCGCGATCAACAGCTCCGCGAACGGAACCGTCTGGCCGATCGCCACCTGGGCGGTGGTCTCTTTGACAATTACTGGGTTACCCACGATAAGTCACGCTCCTTTGCGTGTCGGAATCTACATTTCAAGGTGCTGCGGTACTGCTAGGTACTGCGTCGCTTCAAAAGCTGGTGCGAATCGATAGCAGAATCTCGCCATCAATAAGCCGCTCAGCATAGCGAAAGATAGCTGATTCGTCAATTAACAAAGGGAAAAATTCCTGAGGATTACATCCCCGGCAGGTTCAGCCCGCCGGTGATGGACTGCATCTTCTGGGCCGCCACCTGCTGCGACTGCTTGATCGCCTGGCCGATCGCGTTCTTGAGATACTCCTCAAGCTGCTTGCGGTTGCCCGGCTGCAGCAGCGAGTCGTCGATCGCGATCTCCTCGAGCTTCTGCTCGCCGGTAAAGACGATCTTCACCTTGCCCTCGGCCTCGGTCACCTCGATCAGGGTGTCCTTGAGTTCCTTTTGGATCTTCCGGGCCTGCTTGGCGAAGTCGCCGAGTTCCTTGGCCTGCTTGAGTTTGTCGAATGCCATACCGGTATAGCGTACCCTATTTATTTGGCGCTTGGCAGCGGCGAGTACCGGCCGCGGACCAGGTTCGTCCGAATCGCGATCAGGTCGCGGAGCGTCCGGAAGGCGGAGCGCAGCGGCCGCAGCCGCGTGCCCGGCGTGTCGTACCAGTTCACCGGCACCTCGACCATCTCGTAGCCGTAGTGGCGGGCGATCGTCAGCATCTCGATGTCGAAGCTGAAGCCCTCGCGGGTCATCGCCAGCGCGATGTCGCGGGCAGCGGCGCGGCTGAGCAGCTTGAAGCCGCACTGCGTGTCGACCACGCCCGGCAGCACGGCGTAGCGGATCAGCCGATTCCCCCATCGCGAGATCCAGACACGGTACCACGGCTGCTTGATCCGGATGTCGGAGCCCGGCAAGTAGCGCGAGCCGATCACGATCGGCGGTTCCTTGGCCCGCTTGGTCGCCTTGGTCGCGACGGCCAACAGCTTCTCGACTTCGGAGACGTGGGTCGAGTTGTCGGCGTCCATGAACAGCACGAAGTCGCCGCGCGCGGCCAGTAGGCCCTCGCGGACGGCGGCGCCTTTGCCGCGGTTGCCTTCGAACCCGATCACCTTCGGCGGCATCCCCTTGCCCGGTACCGACTTGGCGGCCTTGGCGGTGCCGTCGGTCGAGCCGTCGTCGACCACGATCACCTCGGCGCGCACATCGGAGACCTCGAGATACTCGGCGATGCTGGAGAGCGTCGCCGGGAGCCGCCGGCGTTCGTTGAACGCGGGGATCACGATCGAGAGCCTGGGGTGCTTGGTGGTGCGGGGAGGGTTCATGGATGGAATTAAAAACGCGCAGCCGTTTTCGTTTGCGCACAGGCCACGCTACCGGAGAATGCCCGTGCTGTGAAGGGTCGTCCTAGGGCCGTTCCAGAAGCCGGGCGATTTCCGGCCAGGAGCCGACAGGAATCACGCCCTCCGGGATCTCCGCACTGCGGTTCCAGGGAGCCTCTAGGAGGAGAACGGGAATGCCATGACTGGCGCAATCCGCTGCGTACTCGGGATTGTCCTCAATCATCAGGTCGACGCCCAAATCCCGGCAGACCTGGGACTTGGTGAGTGTCTGGCCGTCCTTCGAGAAATGATTAGTGAGGTGGATACTGGCGAATGATTCACCGAAGTGTTCCCGGACCCACACCTGGGTCTCCTGCTTGGTGGCCTCGGGTCGAGACGTGACGACGACGAGCTCGTGTTCGCCGGCAAGCGACTCAATCGCCTCAAGCGCCCCGGGTATGGGGGCAACTGTGCGGAATCGATCAGTCTCATAAAATTCGTGCACGATCTCCACGGCCTGCTCGCGGGTTCCACCCCACAGATCCCAGAAGTTATACGAACGCATATCGTCTCGACAATGGCGGACGCCAGTTTGTTCTTCATAATGCTCGAGGACGGACTCGACTAAGTCGGCCAAGACTTCATCCAGGTCCACCCCGACGGTCAAAGAACGGCGGCGTAACGATTCGGGCAGCCGCTGGTGCTCCCCTTCCGCTTGTGTTCTGTTGGCCATTAGCTCGGATCCATCGCGTTGGGCGGGCTGCCCTGCTCGGGGCCGTCGCCCGGCGCCGGGCCGGCGTTGGCGTGCTTCTCCAGGTCGGTGAACTTCTGGCGGTCGCCGGAGAAGAACAGCTCGCACTGGCCGGTCGGGCCGTTCCGGTGCTTCTTGATCAGGATATCGGCGATGTTCGGGCGTTCGGAATCCTTGCGGTACATGTCGTCGCGGTAGATGAACATCACCACGTCGGCGTCCTGCTCGATCGAACCGGACTCGCGGAGGTCGGCTAGCTGCGGCACGTTGCCGGGCCGTTTCTCGACCTCACGCGACAGCTGGGAGAGCGCCAGCACCGGGATCTTCAGCTCGCGGGCCAGGCCCTTCAGCGCCCGCGAGATCTCCGAGATCTCCTGCACGCGATTGTCCGAGCCGCGGTACTTCGGAGAGCCGTCCATCAGCTGGAGGTAGTCGACGATCAGCAGGTCGAGCCCCTGCTCCGCCTGGAGCCGCCGCGCCCGGGCCCGCATCTCCATCACCGTGAGCTGGGCGTCGTCGTCGACGTAGAGCTTGGCCGAGGCCAGGCTGTCCATCGCCGTCGCCAGCTTCGGGAAGTCGCGCTCGGCGAGGTGGCCGGTGCGGAGCTTCCAAGCGTCGACGCCGGCCTCGAGCACCAGCAGCCGGTCGACGAGCTGTTCCTTCGACATTTCCAGCGAGAATATGCCGACGCTGACCCGCGACTTCACCGCCGCGTTCCGCGCGATGTTCAGCGCCAGAGCGGTCTTACCCATCGAGGGCCGCGCCGCCAGGACCACCAGGTCCGAGGATTGGAGTCCGGCCAGCTTCGCATCCAGTGACGCGAAGCCGGTCGGGACCCCTCTTAGTTTTCCTTTGTTTTTGTGCAGTTCGTCGATGCGGTCGAAGCTCGCGGACAGCACGTCCTTGAGCGGTTCGAACGCCTGGGTGTTGAAGTGCTGGGCGACCGAGAAGAGGTGCTTCTCGGCCTGGTCGACCACCGAGGTGACGTCGTCGCCTTCCGCCATCGCCAGGTCCGAGATCTGGCGGGATGCGGCGAGCAGGCGGCGGAGTGTCGCCTTCTTGGAAACGATCTGGGCGTAGTGCTGGAAGTTGGCGGTGGTCGGAACCGAGCCCGAAAGTTCCGCCAGGTAAGCCGCGCCGCCGATCGCGGCCAGGCGCTTCTGGCCCTCCAGCTTGTTGGCCACGGTGAGCGCGTCCACCGGCTCGCCGTCACTGAACAGCGCCAGCATCGCCTCGTAGATCTGGGCATGCGCCTGGCGGTAGAAGTCGCCGGGAGTCAGCTGATCGACGATCCGCTCAAGCAGCGAGTGGTCGAGCAGGATGCCGCCGAGTACCGATGACTCGGCCTCGAGGTTCTGCGGCGGGACGGCGGTGCCGGTCATGGCCTGCGTTGCTTGACCTCGCGGACTCACTGGACCTCCGCTCCTTCGAACGTCTTCAGCGCGTCCCCGACCAGGTCCTCGGACGGGGCGGCCAGTTCCAGCTTGAGCGCCAGTTCTTGGCCGGCCAGTTCCTTGAGCTCGGCCTCGACCGCCTTGCGGGTCGCTTGCGCGTCTAGCTTCTGCAGGAAGAATTCGGATTGCACGGACAGCGCCAGCTCGCCCTTGCCTAGTCCGATCGGACGCGTCTTCTGGAGGCACACCGACAACGAGTAGCGGTCCTTGGTGGCGGTCAGGAGTTTTTCCCACAATTCCTGCGCGTTCTTCGGAGGTGGGCTGGCCGGCTTGGCCGTGTCCGGTTTCGGTTTCGTTTTCGCCTTCGCTGCCGCCGGTTCGGATGCCGCCAGTTTGGATGCGGCCGCCGGTTCGGATGAATCGGCAGACTCTCGGGAGGCCGGTTCGGATGCGCCGATGAACTCGACCAGGACCAATTCGAGTGGCAGTTCCGGCAGCGGGCTGTCCTTGGCCCATTCGCCGGCGGCCAGCAGAAGCTTCAGGGCCCGGACCAGGTCGGTCGCTACCCAGTCGCCCTCGCGTCCGGCGGCCAGGGCGTGGAGCCGCCCGCGAAGACGTTCCACCAGGGCGATCCGGAAGACGTCGGCGGCCACTCCGGCGTGGGCGGCGACGTCGACCGTCTCGAGCGCCGCGGCCAGGTCGCGCTTCACCAACGAATCCTCCAGGGCGTCCAAGTGTCCGCCGCCGGCGATGCCGAGCGCTTCCCGGGCGCCGTCGGACGAGATCTTCGGACCGGTCGCCGCCAGGGTGTCGAGCATCGACAGGGCGTCGCGGAACGAGCCGCGGGCGGCGCGGGCGACGATCTCCAGTGCTTCCGGTTCGGCGGTCAGCTTCTCGGCCTTGGCTACCGCCCTGAGCCGGTCGGTCAGGGCTTGCGGCGTCGCCGGCCGGAAGTCGAACCGCTGGCAGCGCGAGCCGATCGTGGCCGGCACCTTCCCCGGTTCGGTGGTGGCGAGGACGAAGGTCACGAAGGCGGGCGGCTCCTCGAGTGTCTTCAGCAGCGCGCCCCAGGCCTCCTTGGTGAGCATGTGGACCTCGTCGACCAGATAGACCTTGCGCCGGCCGCCGGTCGGGGCGATCGCCACCGTGCCGCGGAGCTCGCGGATCTCGTCGATGCCGCGGTTGCTGGCCGCGTCGATCTCGATCAGGTCCAGGAAGCTGCCCCGCTCGATGGCGCGGCAGACGTCGCAACTGCCGCAAGGCTCACCCTGCTTCACCTTCGGACAGTTGAGCGCCTTGGCCAGGATCCGGGCGGTCGAGGTCTTGCCGGTGCCGCGGGGCCCGGTGAACAGGTACGCGTGCGCGGCCCGGCCCGACGCGACCGCCTGCCGGAGCGCGGCGATCAGCGCGTCCTGCCCGGCGACCTCGGTGAAGGTCTGGGGGCGGTGCAAGCGGTAGAGGGCGCCGGTCTCGGCCGGCTGGGTTTTCTTGGATACTTTCGCGGTCATGTCGTTTCGGCTTCCTCTTCACTATCGAGGTGACCCACGGTTTCTACCAAGCGGCCAAGCATGGATAACTGTGGCAGCCCCTGAACCGTGCGTCTTATGCCAAGCAAGTACGGAAACGGTCTGCCGTCCGACCGGCCGCTTGTGCACAGCTCATCCACCGTAGCCATCCACGGTTTCCTGGGGAAAACCGCGTTTCGCGAGTTCATTACGAACATAAGTATACATTAGTATACTATACGATCGGGCCCGGGTTTTCAGTCGTTATTCCGTACCGGCGGTGTCCGGCGTCATCATCAGGTTGTCGACCGCGGCCCAATCGGCCTCCTGGTCTTCCGGCACGATGATCGAGATCTGGTCTCCCGGATGCGCCTTGAAGTAGGTCACGCTGGCCAAGAGCACGTTGAAGTTCTTGCCCCCGGCGACGACCTGGTACTGGTTCCCTTCCTGGGTGAGCGTACCGACCATCTTCTGGCGCGGCGCCGGCCCGATCTGCTTGTAGATGTAGCTGCCGTCGTCGGTAATCGTCAGCTTGAGCACGTCGCCGGCCACCAGCTTCGACTTGGAGGCGTAGTTCGCCGGTACCGGATATTTCCGTTTGTCCGGGCTCATCATGTCCTTGCCGTCGAAGACGCCCTCGATCACCCGACCCTCGGACGACACGGATAGCTTCTCGGCCTGGGCGGCAAAATCGGCCGTCCGGCGCGGCGCGGTGGCCGGGGCGGCCGGACCGGCAGAGGGGGCTCCGGCGGCGTCCGTCTTCCCGTCGAGCTCCGCCAAGAGCTTGCGGGCGGCGATCAACTGCTGCTCGGCGGAGTCGAGCATCTGCCTCAGCACTTGTAGTTTCTGGGTTTCTTCTTCAGCCATTTGTGATTCTCGTTAGTCGTTGTATCTCTTATTTGTTCGGTCGTTCGAGCGTTGTTCGGACAGGTCGTTTATTGTACCGCGACTACGTCAACGCATTACTATAACACCAAAACTTGCCTTAGTCAAGGCCTTTTTACGCATGGCGATTTTTCGCCTTTCCCATCACGTGCTCTTGCTGCAGCGCGAGGGCGTCATAGTAGGCGCGGTGCAGGACGCCGCGCCGGCGGTCCAGTTGTTCATAGGCGACGTCCTCGGCGGAACGCGGCTCATTCTCTGGCAAGAGCGACCCGACCATGGACAGGAACGCCTCCGCGGACTTCTGACCGGGATGATACCGGCGGCGAGCCGGATCGTGGGACCGCTGCAGCACGTAATGGACAGCTTCTTCCGTCAAGCGGCACATATGGTCCAGCGTCTCTACCCGTCGCTCCTCGGGACGCAAGTCCGGATTCCTGCGCAGGCGCTTCTCGAACTGCGGCAGGTCCCCGAACAGCATGTCGCCGCGATAATGGTCGATGACCTGGTCCGGAGTCGCCGACTCCGGATCGAACCGGGCCTCCGGACCCGGCGGGGGTGCTTCGGGAAAGCCCGCATCCGGACGTCTGCCGCTGTAGAACGCCATCATAGCCGGCTCCGCATCCGGATCTCGTAGTCGACCAGCTGCTTGTCGCGGCCGTACTTCAGACGCGAAAGCTTGCGGATCGCGTCGCCGACCTCTTCCTCATCGGCGCTGACCGGCTCCGGCGTGTAAGTCTTCATGTTGAAGGCCCGCGTCGCCAGGCCGTCGATGATCAGCTTCACGTAGCAGTTGGCCTTGTCGAGGTTCAATAGGTCGTGGCCGTCGAACACCGGCTCGAACTGCTTCTCGAGGTACTCCGCGTCGTCGGCGCCGACCCGGAAGCTGACCGCGGGGCCGACGTTCCCGAACACCGCGTCGCGGACCTTCTCGTCCAGCTGGGCGATGTACTGGTGCGCGATCGTCAGGTTGAGGCGGTACTTCCGCGCCTCGGAAAGGATCGACTGGATCGACTCCTCGTTGGTCAGGTTCTGGAACTCATCGACATAGAGGTAGAAGTCGCGGCGCTGGTGCTCCGGGATGTTCACGCGGCTCATCGCCGCCATCTGGATCTTGCTGACCGCGATCATCCCGAGCAGCGCGCTGTTGATTTCGCCGACCCGGCCCTTACCGAGGTTCATGATCAGGATCTTGCCTTCGTCCATCACCTGGCGGATGTCGAAGGCCGACTTCGGCTGGCCGATGATGTTCCGCATCATCTCGTTGGTGATGAACCGGCCGAACTTCGAGATGAAGTAGCCGAGCATCTCCGACTTGTGGAAGTCGTTGGTCTGGGCCATTTCACGTTGCCAGAACGATTTCACCACCGGGTCCGTCGCCTTGGCGATCTTCTCGGCCGCGAACTCCCGATCGCTGAAGATTCGCGGCAGATCTAAGAGGACGGCGCCGGTTTCCTTATCGTCCATCAGGGTGAGGATGCCGTTCCGGGTCCAGTGTTCGAACTTCGGCCCGATCAGTTCCTCGCCGAACAGCTTGTAGAAGATGCCGACCGTCTCCTGCACCACGAAGTCCTTCTGTTCGGGCGTGCTGTAGTCGAGCATGTTGAACGCCATCGGCCGTTCGGTGTCGCCCGGGTCGAAGTAAATCACATCCTCGGCGCGCTCGCGCGGGATCTTCCGGAGGATCTTTTCGGCGAGGTCGCCGTGCGGATCGATCACCGCCACGCCGCGCCCGGCCCGGATGTCCTGGAGGATCATGTTCTCGAGGAAGACCGACTTACCCATGCCCGTCTTACCGACGGCGTACATGTGCCGGCGCCGGTCGTCTTCCTTGAGCTTGATGTCCGTGGTCTGGCCGCGGTACTGGTTGTACCCCAGCAGCAGCCCCTCGGGCGGGACGTTGGACGGCGGCGGCGCAATCTTGGCACCGAGCCAGCGGACGTGCGGCGTCTCGATGTCCTCGCTCGGCGGATGCCAGATGCTGGCCAGTTCGCCGGCCCCGAGGATCATCTTCTTCCCCGCTCCGGAGAGCTCGCGGAAGATGTACCGCGTCACCAGCTTGGCCTGCGAAGCGACCGGGGAGACGATCTCCTTGAAACCGTTGAGGTCCGTCGCGTCGAACTGCTTGAAGGCCCGCGTCAGGTGCTGGAGGTTGAGCTCGGCGACTCCCTTGTCGGCGGCCGCGGAGACCAGCCGGATCACTACCGTGAATCCCGGCGAGCCGGCCTTGGTCTCGACCTTCTCGACCAGCTGTTCCTGGGCTTGGGTGAGTCGCTTGGCTTCGTCGTGCGGCGCGCTGGCTTTGGCAGCGGCCTCGTCCTTGGGGCTGGTGGTGGCGGCCGACATCAGGTCGCCGCCGAACTTGAAGATCCCGCCGAAGACGCTACCGGCGTTCACCCCGCCGCTGCCCTTCCCCTGCGCGTAGTTGCGGGCCCAGGATTGGGCCTGCTTGCGCCAGCGGTGGCCGGTCGGCGCGATCATGATCTGGACCGCCGCACCCTCGTCGGGACCGAGCTTGCTGAGCGACCCGATGATCCCGGCCATCGGGTCGGTCTCGAAGTCGTGATAGGTCTTCACCGGGAAGCGCGGGTTCTTGCGCTGCGCCAGCGAGGTGGCCGCCACGAACCCTTGCCGGGCGAAGACGTTGTAGAGCGGCACCGGCGTGATTTCGGCGTCGGCGTAGTAGGCGTGGATCTGCTTCTCGACCAGGCTCTGCAGATGCAGCGGCACTCCGACGTAGAAGCCGATCTCGCCTTCGCTGGCAGCGACCTCGAAGCTGATCGCGTCCTGCTCGAACAGCGAGGCGGTCATGCCGCCGCGGTAGATCGAGTGCAGGCTGGCGAAAAGCTGCTCGGCGACGGCCAGCCGCTCCTCGGACTTCTCCGGCTGCTCGCCTTCCTTGGGCCGGTGGCGCGGCACCCGGATCTCCAGCAGCACCCGCTCCAGCTTCTTGACGACCTTCTTGTCGCCGCTCGAGAGGTTCTCGAGCATGTTCTTGACCTGGTCCGGCAGGTTGGGACTCATGACTGGCCCCCAGGTCCGGGCTGGTCGCTGATTTGTTTCCGGTCTTGCCCTGTCGCGTTCGGGTCATACAGGGGGTGGTGCGGCATCGTCCGTTGGACCTGGTTGACGCCGCCGAGCTGGTCGCGCGGATCCTGCGCTCGCATCGCTACTTGCAACTGGGCGATCGCCTGATGGAGCGGTCCGGAGTCGATCGCGTTGGCCGAGGTACGCATCGGTACGCGCGCCTCGACCGCCTCCTCCTTGGCTCGCTGCTGGTCGGATTGCGGGATCGGCGCGATGTCCTCGCGAGCCGTGGCCTCCTTGGCCTGTAGTTCCTTGAGGATTTCCGCGGACTTCTCAGCGGTGTGCTTTTCCTTCTCTACCAGGTCGGGGGGCGGCGGTTCGGCTTCCACCGGTGCGGCGGCCTCGATGCCCGCCTCGGGACGTCCCGGCATGCCGGGCATCGCCGGGCGCGGTCGGGCCGGCGCCGGAGCGGCGCCGCCGTTTTGCCGGTTCCGAGCGCGGTCGGCCATCTGGCGAAGCAGGCGGTCCAGCTCCTCTGGGCTCGGCGACCGGCGGGTGCCGGGCCGGGGTGCGGCGGTTTGGGGTGGGGCGCCGGGTGCCGGCTGTCTTGCCGGCTGTTGCGGAGGTTGTGGCGGCGGCGGCGATGGCTGTTGCGAAAGAGCTGGCGGCCGCTGGGCCTGCTGTCGCACGTGCTTTTCCATGTTGGCCAGAGCGGCGGCGGCCAGGTCACTTCGTTCCGCGACCTGCTTCAGCGGACCAAGGCTCGTGGCGGGTTTCGATGCGGCAGGTTGCGGTCGGTCCGGTTGTCTCGGCGGATCCTGATGTGCCCGCTGTCCCGGTTGCGGAGCCGGTTGGTCGGGTTCCGGAACGGTCGGCGGCGGCGCGGCGGCTGGCGCCTGCTGGGCCCGGGCGCGCGCGTTACGATGCTTCAACTCCTCGAGTTTCTTGGCCTCGCTGGGCGAGAGCCGGTGCCGCTTGGCCTGGGCCGCCTGGGTCAGGTCTTGGCCGCGCCGCTGGGCATGCGTGTCCGCCGCCTGCGAGGATGGCTTCTGGACCGCGTCACCGAACAGCTGCGACTGGTGCCGCTGTTGTGCCTGCCTGAGCTTCGCCTTTTTGCTGGGTTCGTTCATGCCTCGTTCATATCGTTCATGCGTGTGCCAAATCGTCGAAATTCAAGAAATTATAGCATCATTACGCTAAAAAGTCAACATACCAGACCCTTCAGCGTAGCAGCGGAAAGGCCCGGGCTTCAAGCGAGCGGCTTAGGGTCGGCGGCCGAGCGGTGGGGCCTACCGGCGCGTCCGGCTTACCGGCTACTGATAATACCAGACCTTCTTGCCGTTGCGATCGATGTAATAGTACGGATAGCGGCCGTTCACGGGCGGCGGGGCGTCTTCCTGCTCGATCTTGCCTTCCGGCACCTTCTGGCCCTGGCTGGCCGTGCCGCGGATGAACCACTCGGCTGCGCCGCCGCCGAGCGCCCCGACACCGGCGCGGGACTGATAGACGTTGTCCGGCTGCTTGAAGTCCTCGACCGGCAATCCTTCCAAGACCCGCTGCAGCAGCGCGTTCCAGATCGGCGCGGCACCCTGCACGCCGGAGATGCCGGTCATCGGCGTGCCGTCGGAATTGCCGACCCAGACCCCGACCACCCGCTGCGGCGTGTACCCGATCGTCCAGTTGTCCTTGTAGTTGTTGGTGGTACCCGTCTTCACGGCGGCGGGTCGCGGGAAATTGAGGATCGAATTCGAACCGAATCCCGACGAGCGGGCCCGGTTGTCGGACAGCCATTCGGTCAGGATGAAGGCTAGGCCCGGGTCGACGACCTTCTTCTTCTCCGGCTTCCGCTGGTAAAGCACCTTGCCTTTCGGGCCTTCGACCTTGGTGACCGTCGCCCGGCCCGGCGTCCGCCCGCCCGCGGCCAGCACCGAGTAGGCGCTGGTCAGGTCCAGCAGCTTCACTTCACCGCCGCCGAGCACCAGCGACAGGCCGTAACGGCTGGGGTCGTTCAGCGTGCTGATCCCCATCTGGTGCGCCAGGTCGAGTACCGGCTCGGTCCCGACTTCGTCCAGCAGCTCCACCGCTGGGATGTTCAGCGAGCTCGCCAGGGCGTAGCGCATAGTGACGTTGCCGCGGAAACGGCCGTCGTAGTTCTGCGGCGTGAAGGTGTTGTAGAACGTCCGCGGCCGGTCGTGCAGGACGTGGTTCGGCGGCGTGCCTTGCCGAAGCGCGGTCAGGTAGACGATCGGTTTGAAGGAACTGCCCGGCTGCCGTTCCGAGACCGCCACGTTGACCTTGCCTTGGATCGATTCGTCGTCGAAGTCGACACTGCCGACCATCGCCAGCACCTCGCCGCTGCGCGGATCCATCACCACCGCCGCGCCGTTGGTGGCGCCGTATCCGCGGACCGCGTCCACCCCGCGCCGGACCTCCTCCTCGGCCTTCCGCTGGGTATCGAGGTCGAGCGTGGTGTAGACCTTGAGCCCGCCGGAGTCGACGGTATTCTCACCGTAATACTGCGCCAGTTGCTGCTTCACGAAGAAGACGAAGTGCGGCGCGTCGAAGACCTGCTCCTCCTGGGTGTAGGCTAGCTTCTGGGCGTAGGCCTCCTTCGCCTGCGGAGCGCTGATGTAGCCGAGGTCCTGCATCCGGTCCAGCACGTACTTCTGGCGCTGTTTGGCCAGGTCCGCCCGGCCGCCAAGTGGCGAATAGACCGACGGGGCGCTCGGCAGCCCTGCCAGCATCGCGGACTCGCCGAGAGTCAGTTCCTTCACGTCCTTGCCGAAGAACGTCCGGGCCGCGTCGCCGATCCCGTAGCTCTGCTGACCGTAGTAGACCTCGTTGAGGTACCGCTCGAGGATCTCGTCCTTGCTGAACCGATTCTCGAGGATGATCGCGTAGGTCATCTCGCGGAGCTTGCGGCTGGCGGTGCGTTCCGGCGAGAGATACGTGTTCTTGATCAGCTGCTGGGTGATCGTCGATCCGCCCTGCGGTTCCTTGGAGACGTAGGTCTTGTAGAGGGCGCGGCCGAGCGAGTTCGGGTCGATGCCGCGGTGCTCGTAGAAGTCGGCGTCCTCGGAGGCCAGCGTCGCCAGGACCACGCTGCGCGGGACTTCGGAGAGTTTCAGAGGCACCGGCTGGTGGGCGCCGGCGGTCTCGTACAGCTTCTGGCCATGCCGATCGTAGAAGACGGTCTGGGTCGGATGGAAGTTCTCCTTGGTCGGGAGCTTGAACAGCGGCCCGACTGCGTCCGCCAGGCCGGCGAAGGTCAGGATCGGCACCAGGACGCACATCCCGACGAACGCCAGGATCAGCCAAGCCCGGCCGGTCTTCTTATGGTACGAGACGACTTTGCGCATACCCGATTATCATACCCGGAACCATCGGGAGATTACTTGTCTTATTGCCTGTTCACGCCGCGGCTTCCACCGGCTCGCCGGTCCAGCCGCACTCGGTGCAAGTCGGGATATGGTCCCGGCCCTTGATCACGACCAGCTTGCCGCATTCCTTGCACGGTTCCTTGAGCGGCTTCTGGCCGACCAGGAATTTGCAGTCCGGGTACTTGGTGCAGCCGTAGAACGTCCGACCTTGCTTGGACTTTCGTTCGGCCAGCTCGCCCTTGCCGCACTCCGGGCACTGCACACCGGTCGACTTCACGAACGGCTTGGTGCCCTTGCAGTCCGGGTACTTGGTGCAGCCGAAGAAGACGCCGAACCGGCCGCGCTTGACGGTCATCGGCGATCCGCACTTGTCGCACTTCTCGCCCTTGGCCTGCTCCTCGGCTTCCTTCGTCTCGGCCTGCTCCTCCTCGAGGGGCGCCGTGAACTTGCACTCCGGATACCGGCTGCAGGCGTAGAATTGCCCGCCGAACCGCGAGAGTTTCTTCATCAGATGCCCGCCATGCGCCTCGCCGCACTCCGGGCACGGCTTGTCCGTCTTCTCGTGGGCGACGTCGTCTTTCTTGAGCTCCTTGTCCTTCTTGTCGACGAGTGCCTTGAACGGGCCCCACCACTGCTTGAGTAGCGGCTCGCGGGCCTCCTTGCCCTCGGCGACCTCGTCGAGCTCGTTCTCCAGTTCGGATGTGAACTGGTAGTCAACGTACTTGGAGAAGTGGTTGGTGAGCAGGTCGCTGACGATCATGCCGACCGCTTCCGGGAAGAATCGGCGCTGGTCGACCCGCGCGTACTTCCGGTCCTGCAGCGTCGAGATGATGCTGGCGTAGGTGGACGGTCGCCCGATGCCGTATTCCTCGAGCGTCTTCACCAGCGTCGCCTCGGTGAAGCGCGGCGGCGGTTGGGTCTCGTGCCGTTCGCTGCCGGCCTTGAGCAGTTCCAGCGGATCGCCTTCGGCCAGCGCCGGAAGCAGGTTGTCACCGGATGGGTCGGCGGAGGCGCCGTTCGCGCCGCTGCCGTTGCCATTGCTGTCGTCGGTCCCTTCTAGGTACAGCTTGATGAATCCCGGGAACTTCACCTGCGATCCGGTCGCCTTGAGAATCGCCTCGCCGTCTCGGCCCGCCTTGATCCGGGCGGCGGTCTGCAGGAAGATCGCTTCCTCCATTTGCGAGGCCATCGCCCGCTTGTAGATCAGGCTGTAGAGCTTGAGCTGGTCGGTCGTCAGTTTCGCCTTCAGTCCGTCCGGGGTCCGCGTGAAGCTGGTCGGCCGGATCGCCTCGTGCGCTTCCTGAGCGCCCTTCGACTTCACCTTGTAACGGCGCGGCTCCGGCGGCAGGTACTCCTCGCCGTAACTGTCCTCGATCACTTTCCGCGCCTCCGCCAGCGCGCTATTCGCCATGTTCACCGAGTCGGTTCGCATGTAGGTGATCAGACCGGTGCGGTCACCGCCGCCCGTGTCGATGCCTTCGTAGAGCTGCTGGGCGGTGCGCATCGTGCGCCGGGCCGCGAAGCCGAGCTTGCGCGAGGCCTCCTGCTGGAGCGTCGAGGTCGTGAACGGCGGCGCCGGGCGGCGCTTCCGTTCCTTCTCCTCGACCGACTCGACGACGACCGGATGTTGAGGCAGCTGCTCGGCCAGCTCCTTCGCCCGCTCGTCGGTCAGGTCGAACTGCTTGAGTTTTTCGCCGCGGTCCTCGGCCAGCTGCGCCCCGAACGTCGCCAGCTTCTCGTCCGATTCCTTCGGCTGCTTGAGCTCGACGTCCAGCGTCCAGTACGGCTTCGGCTTGAACGCATCGATCTCCCGCTCGCGCTCGACGATCAGCCGCAGCGCCACGGACTGCACGCGCCCCGCGGAAAGTCCGTAGCGGATCTTCCGCCAGAGCAGCGGCGACAGCGTGAACCCATACAGATAGTCGAGACTCTGGCGCGCTTCCTGCGCGGACACGAGTTGACGGTCGATCTGGCGCGGCTCCTTGATCGCGTCTTGGATCGCGCCCTTGGTGATCTCGTCGAAGGTGATCCGCCCGACCTCCTTGGCCTTGAGATCCTTGCCAATCAGTTCGGTAAGGTGCCAGGCGATCGACTCCCCTTCGCGGTCAAGGTCGGTGGCGAGCAGGAGCGCGTCGGAATCCTTGAGCGCCTTCTTGATCGCGGCGACGTGCTTCTTGCTGTCCGGAATCGGCTCGTATTTCGGCTCGAAGTCGTTATCGACGTCGACGCTGCCGTCCTTGCGCGGGAGTTGGCGGACGTGCCCGTAACTGGCCAGGACTTTATAGCCCGGACCGAGATAGCGCTCGATGGTGCGAGCTTTGGCCGGCGACTCGACGATGACTAGTGTTTTCGTATTCGGCATACGTTGCCTAGGTATACGCTACCGGACGCTGGTTTGTCCAGTAGGGCGCCAGGCTACCAACATACCAGCAAGCTAGTATACTATTCAAGCTATACGACAGACCTGCGAATGCTAGACGAGACGGGTTCGCTATATTGCTCTGCGAATCGAGCGGCTAGTTTTGCACGAGCTTCGTCACCTGCCGCGGCAAAATCCAGTTCCTCTGGATACAGCACGGTCACGGAAACGACGGATACATCCCCAAGCGATAGCTCTAAGCGATCGGGTACTGTTTTTGATTTGACTCCAACCAGCGCACCAGATTGGCCCTCGGCGTACTTATAACCAACCGGGGTCCGCACTCCCCGCTGATCCATGGAGATAAGTGTGAGTTCGTCAAGAAGTTGCCGGAAATCACCGCGATGAGCAGCCTGTTCAGCAACGATACTGAGAGAATCAAATACCCAGCTTCGAAAAGGGTTCTCGAAGTCTTCGTCCGTTTCAATATAAAACTCAAGACCAAATCCACTTCCTTCTGTCTTCAATGGGTGTGTGGTCGAAAAAGGATCGCTCAACCCATCCGTTGCTATGACAGTATTGCCATTAGGTAGCTTTATTTTTCGATATGCTTGTCTCAGATTTGGCCATTCGGGACCTCCTGCGAGAGTCGGGTTGAGGGCCGGAGCAAAATAATCCGGATCGACATCCCCGACGCCCTGCCAAAATTCAGTACGCAAACGGAAAGATTCCTGGAGTATTTTCTCCTCGTCGGACGGGACGGGGTCATTTCGATCATTCGGACTATCAATCATAGTGAGACATCATATTCAATAAAATTGCCTTAGTCAAGGACTTTTTTGTTCTGTTGACAACGTGTATACATATGTATACTATCTAACTGCGCTCCCTCCTCCGAGCACCTTGGCAGTCAAAAAAGACACAAACGGCTCCCCTGCCGGCCAGGGTGCTCGGCGCGCTCCCTCCTCATCATTAGAACTACAACTACATACTCATCATGAGCAACGAAGCACTTTCCCCGCGGCAGAAACAGACGTTCGACATCATCCAGAAGCACATCAAGGACCAGGGCCTGCCGCCGACGATCCGCGAGATCATGGCGGCGCTGAAGGTGAACTACCCGCGCGGCGTGCAGCGTCACCTTGAGGCACTTGAGAAGAAAGGCTACATCACCCGCGACTCCCGCAGTCGCGGCATCACGATCGCGGATAAGTTCCGCCAGGTAGCCGCGGACGTTTCCGACGCCATCGCGCGCATTCCGATCCTCGGCCGGATCCCGGCTGGCGGGCCGATGCTGGCCGAAGAGAACATCGAGGAGTGGGTGACTCTCCCGACCGACCTTACCAAGGGCAAGCGGGACGTATTCATCCTGCGAGCCCAGGGCGACTCGATGATCGGCGCCGGCATCTTCGACGGCGACCTGCTGATCTGCCAGCCGACGGACCACGCCGAGAACGGCGACATCGTGGCCGCGTTGATCGGCGACGACGCTACGGTAAAGCGGCTGGTCAAACGGCGCGACGCGACCTACCTGCAGCCGGAGAACCCCAAGTACGAGAACATCTACCCGGACCAGGATTGGAAAGTGCAAGGCAAGGTAATGGCGGTCGTCCGCCAACAGGTCCGCTGAGATGATGCGATCGCACACTCCCCTGCCCGTCCCGATCGACGAACGTGCCGCCCTCGTCGCCAGGCGAAGCCGAAGCCTCGGCGTAGGCGAGCAACGTCCGGCGTATCGCGGCCCGGCGCGCGAACTCGACACCACCTTGTGGGCGGGCGTGCTGTTCTGGCTGGGCTTCGCGATGCTTGCGGTCGTCGCCGGCTTCTAGTCAAACGAGCACGTAGTGCCGGTCACCGACGTCCCGCACCACGCCGGTCAGTTCCAATTTGACGAGTTCCGCTTCCACCTCGGCGGCGGGTTTGCCCGATTTTGAGACGAGCTCATCGAAATGCACGGCCGTATCGGAAAGCAGACCGATCATGCCCGGCCTCCCTGTTGCCGGACCTTCGGTGCCGTAGCGGTTCAGAAACCCGTCAATGAACCAGTCGATGGAAACGAGCGGATGGGCAAGCTGGTCGATCAGCCAGTTCGTACCCAGGCTCTGCTCCGAGTCAATCGGTCCGGGAACCGCCCAGACGTCGCGGCTCTGATCACCAGCGTGACGAGCGGTAATCAATGTGCCCGACGGACGGCTAGCCTCGACGACCACGACCACATCCGCCAGGCCGGAAATCATACGGTTCCGGGCTTCGTAGTGGTACTTCCGGACCGGAGTCCCCTCAGGGTACTCCGATAGCAGGGCGCCCCGGGACGCGATCCGCAGCGCCAACCGCCGGTTCGTTTGCGGCGAAAGGTCGTCATCGCCCAGTCCGTCCGGCAGGATCGCGACGCTACGGCCGCCCGCTTCGAGTGCAGCCGTATGTGCGATCGTGTCCACCCCGAAGGCCAGCCCGGAAACCACCGTCACCCCCGCAGCGCCGAGCCGGCCGGCGATCTGCGTGGCGATCCGGCGACCGTAAGCGGTCGGGCGGCGGCTGCCGACGATCGCGACGGCAGCCGCGGTATCCGGCGGCAGGCTGCCCCTTATCCAAAGCTGATCGGGTGGACTCGGAATGTTCCGCAGCCGCTCCGGGATCGGCCGCAGCACTCTAACGCTAGCTTGCATACGTTCCAGTATACCAAGCTAGCTTGCTTAATTCACGCGCTGGCGTTGGCGTCCGACGTTTTCGCAGCTTCCTGAGCATCCGTCGGGGCGGGTGCCTTGAGCTCTTCAACTAACTGCTCGACCGCACCAAGCATCTCGCCGACTTCGAGCGCCCGGCTGAGCCGGTTCACGGACACCTGCCATCCCAGCTCCTTGGCCTTGGCCACCTGCCAGTCCCGCGGCTGGTGCGCCAGTTCGGCGGCCACTACCTTGGCGCTCCGGTTGGTCCCCGGCAGCGACGTGTAGCGCAGCGCGATGATCCCCGCCTGCGCGCCGGACAGCCGGATCGCCTGCAGGCGGAACAGGTTATCGACTTCCTCGGGCCAGTTGCCGCCCAATTTCTGCTTCAGTCGTTCCGCCAGCTCGTCTAGTTCCGCCTGGCTGGCCGCGTTACTGACCGACTGGTAGACCTGGAGTCGCTCGGTCTCGTCCGCCATAACGTCGGGCGGGACCGAAGCCACCAGCGGCAGGTCGACCTCCGTCTCCAGGAAGCGTTCGCCGCTCTCCAGCTCCTCGACCGCGCGCGACAGCACCTTCGAATACAAAGTCAGGCCGATCGCCCGGACGTTGCCGGACTGTTCCTTGCCGATCACGTTCCCCGCCCCACGGAGCTCGAGGTCGGCCAAGGCGATCTGGAACCCCGCGCCGAGTTCCTTGGCCTCCTTGAGGCTGCGCAGCCGTTCCCGCGCGATCGCGGACAGCGAACCCGGCTTGTAGAAGAAGAAGGCGCGGCCCTGCCGGCTGCCCCGCCCGATCCGGCCGCGCAACTGGTAGCTTTGCGCCAGGCCGAGCGTCGAGACGTCGTCCACGATCATCGTGTTGGCGTTCGGCAGGTCCAGGCCGTTCTCGACGATCGTCGTACTGACCAGGATGTCGATCTCCCCCGCCGCGAACCGGGCCATCACGTCGGCCAGGCCCTCCTCGGTCATCTGGCCGTGGCCGAAGTCGATCTTCACGCCGGGGTGCCGGGCCTCCAGCTCCTTGCACGCCGCCTTGATCGTCGCGACGCGGTTATGCAGGAAGTACACCTGCCCGCCGCGGGACAGTTCCTCCTTGACCACTTTGTCGATCAATTGGGGGTTGTACTCGCCGATGGTGGTCTCCACGGCGCGGCGGCCGGATGGCGGGGTTTGGATCGTCGAGATCTCGCGGAGGCCGGACAGCGCCAGATTGAGCGTCCGCGGAATCGGCGTCGCCGACAGGCTCAGCACGTCGACCTGCGAGCGCAGTTTCTTGAGCTGCTCTTTGTGCCGCACCCCGAACCGCTGCTCCTCATCGATAACCAAAAGACCCAAGTCCTTGAACTGGACGTCGGGGCTGAGCAGGCGGTGCGTCCCGATCACGATATCCACCTTCCCGTCGCTGAGGCCTTTGAGCGTCTGGCTCTGTTCGCGCTGACTCTTGAACCGCGACAGTCCGCCGAGCTTGAATCCGAACTCCTTGAGCCGCTTGCCGAAGGTCGCCAGGTGCTGCTCGGCCAGGATGGTCGTCGGCGCCAGGACGGCCACTTGCTTGCCGGAGGCGGCCGCCTTGGCCGCGGCCCGGACGGCCACCTCGGTCTTGCCGAAGCCGACGTCGCCGGAGACCAGCCGGTCCATCGGACGGTTGTCCTCCATGTCCGCGTAGACGTGGCTGATCGCCCGCTCCTGGTCTTCCGTCTCGTCGTAGTTGAATCCGGCCTGCAGGCGCTGTTCGACGTCCGGCTGCCCCGGGAAGGAGATTCCGGTGACGATCTCGCGGCGGGCGGAGACGGTCAGCAGCTCGCGGGCCAGCTTCTCGGCCGATTCCTTGACCTTGTCGCGGACGTGCTCCCAGCTTGCCGAGGACAGCCGCGTCAACGTCACTTCCTTCGGACCGACATAGAGGTCGACCTTGTCGGCTTCCGCTACCGGCACGTAGAGTTTGTCGCCCTTGGCGTACTCCAGGAATAGGTACTCGCGTTCTACCTCGCCGACCTTCCGCCGGACCAAACCGCGGAACTTACCGATGCCGTGGTCGCGATGGGTGATCAGCTGGCCCGGTTCGAGGCGCAGTCGGAGCTTGTCGGAATGGCGCTTCTTCGGTTTGGCGACCTGGTGGATGATCTCGGCCGGCGTGAAGACGATCCACTTCATCTCCGGAATCGCGATGCCTTCGGTGATCGGTAGCCGTACGTCCTCGACGCCTTCCGGCAGCCCGGTCGGCGGGCTTTCCCAGCGGGCCAGGCCGACATGCCAGCCGTCATTCTGGTACCGCTTGATCGTGTCGTGCAGTTCGCCTCGGTTGTGCGACACGTCGGCGCGCCGCCACGGCAGCTGCACCACGGATTCCTCACGCTTGAACGAGAACGAGACCTGGGACAGACCCCGGAGGTCCTCCGCGGCGTCGAGCAGATACTCTTCGCCGGCGATGTAGGCGCCGGCCAGCTTGACGTAGTCCCGGAGCCGGGCCGCCCCTTTCGGATCGGTGACGGACGCCGGGAACAGCCGGAGGCTCGGCAGGTCGATGGCGTGCGAAGACTCCTGGCGCTTGATCGACTCGATCGAATCGCCGAACCATTCCATTTGGTGCGGGTACCGGTCGCCGACCCCCCATACCTTTACCGTGCCGCCGACGCGATGGAAGGTGCCGGTCCGGTCCAGGTCGGGATCGGGATCGTAGCCGGCGGTGACCAGGGCTTTGGCCATCTCATCCGGGCTGACATCCTGACCCTTGCTGTACGTCTTGGTCAGGGTGTCGTAACGGCGGACACCGACCAGCGGTACCGAGAGCAGGTCCGGCGGTACCAAGTGCAAGCCCGACTTGTTGCCGAGGATCTGCGCGACGCCGACGGCCACCTCCAGAGAATCGCCGGATACCTCGCGGGGCCACGGCACCGCGATCCCCGGCGCGAACAAGTGCTCGGAAGTGATCACCACGAACGGGCGGCCGGCCTTCCGGGCCAGCGCCAAGAGCAGGAACTCCCGGACGCCGCGGCTGGTATCCGAGATCCGGAGCTGACCCGCGTCCAGCCGTCGGGCGTACTCTTCGATCTCCGGCAGCTCGAGCGCCTTAGAGAAAAAACTGCCGTTAGACATCGAGCCACTCCTTGGCTTTGTCGGACGCCTCGGTCACGATCCGGGCCAGTTCCTTGGTTTCGTCCTTGTCGAACGGCGCCAGTACGAAATCGGTGGGGTCCATGCCTTCCGGCGGCCGGCCGATGCCGAGACGCAGGCGGGCGAAGTCGCCGCTTCCGAGTACGTCCATGACGCTGGCGATCCCCTGGTGTCCGGCGGAGCCGCCGCCAGGCTTGAGCTGCACCGTCCCGAACGGCAGGTCCAGCTCGTCGGCGATGACGAGCAGACGGTCGGTCGGGATCTTGTAGTAATCCATCACGCGGCGCACTTCCGGCCCCGACGCGTTCATGAAAGTGGTCGGCTTGATCAGGAGGACGTCGCCGCTCCTCCACTGGTCGGATGGCTCGTTGTCACCGGCTTTCCGCGCCGGCTCCGCGTCGAGCGAGCGAACCAGGGCATCCAAGACCAGCCAACCGAAGTTGTGCCGGGTGCCCTCGTATTTCTTTCCGGGATTCCCCAACCCCGCGACCAGCGTCCGCGGCGCGCTCATGCGGCCTCCTTCTTCGGCTTGCCTTCGCTCTTCCGGAATTCCAGCTTGGGGGCGACGCCGTACAGTTCGAACTCGTCACGGAGGACGCCGGCCAGATGGCGCCGTTGGTCCTCGCCCCACAGCGTCGGCTGGTTCACGAACACGACGAAGGTCGGCGGCAGCGTGCTTACCTGGGTGAGGTAATACAGGCGCGCTTTGCGCCGACCGCCCGCGTATTCGCCCAGCCGGGTCCGGACCAGGGTGTTCAGCTGGGCCGTCCCGACCCTGGTTTCCGCGGCTTCGTAGACGTCCTCGACCGCCCGCAAGATCCGGTCGGCTTTCTCACCGGTCAGCGCCGAAACGAATACGACCGGCGGTGACGGCAGGAACGGCAGGCGCTTCCGCAACTTCGCGAAGAACCTCTCTTGGACGTCGGGTCCCTTGTCGACCAGGTCCCATTTGTTCACCGCCAATACCAAGCCGGTCCCGGAGTCCAGGATGTGCGCCGCGATGTGGGCGTCCTGGAGCGTCGGTCCCTCCTCGGCGTCGATCAGCAGGACCGCTACCGCCGAATCGGCGATCGCCCGCAGCGTCCGCAGCAGGCTCCAGTACGGGATCCCCGAACTGCGTTTGCCGCGCTTGGCCATGCCGGCCGTGTCGATCAACCGCCAGGTCCGCTGCGGCGTCTTGAGCAAACGCTCCGTGGTATCACGGGTCGTATGCGGTACCTCGCTGGTCAGGGCGGTCCGGCCGTCGCTCAGCCGGTTGACCAGCGTGGACTTGCCGGCGTTCGGCCGCCCGACGATCGTGAAGGCGGGCGGGCGCCCTTCGCCCGACGCCTTGACCTTGCCGATCTGCGAAGTGATTTCGTCCATCAGGTCGCCGGTCCCCTTTCCGTGCAATGCCGAGATCGCGATCGACTCGAAGCCGAGGCGGTGGAACTCGTCGGCCGGCTCCGCTCCACCCGGCCCCGTGCCGTCGTCAACCTTGTTCACCACGAGCAATACCGGACGGGAACGTTTCCGCACCAACGCCGCGGCTTCCCGATCCTCGCCGGTCAGGCCGTCCCGGGCGGACACGACCAGCAGTACCAGGTCGCTTTCCTCGATCGCGTTGACCACCTGCTCTTTGACCGCCTTGCCGAGGTGTCCGTCCTCGCTATCCTTGCCGCCGTCGCCCGCGGTCAGCCCTCCCGTATCGATCACGGTGAACGCCTGGCCCTGCCACTCCGCTTCGCCGTAGATGCGATCACGGGTAGTGCCGGGCAGGTCGGCAGTGATCGCCCGGCGTTGGCCGACCAATCGGTTATACAGCGTCGACTTACCGACGTTCGGTCGGCCGACGATAGCTACGATGGGTTGTGATTTAGACATCGAAATACGGACAGGACAGACACATGCCGAGCGAAGCCATGAGCGGCCCGCGAGTATGCACGGTCTGACGCGTCGGGCGGCCTTCCATGCCGTCTGACAGCGTCATTTTACGGCCGGATAGTCCCGTAGGCAAGCCGGTTTTCTACCAGCGAAAGGACCGCAGGGACCAGTCCAGCATCGCCTTGTTCTCCTGGAACCGGTCCGGAGAATTCAGCACCACCGCGACCAGGCGGCGCTTGCCGTCATCCAACACGCTGACCAGGGACGGCCCGGCGGCATCGGAAGTTCCCGTTTTCAGGCCGGCGATCGGCAGGTAGGAGTCCAACAAGAGGTCCGTCGTGAACAAGCGGTACTCGGTCCGTTCCGGGTCCGGATTCTCGGGAGTCGGCTTACGCTTATTGAGGGCCTTCACCGTGCGCTCCGGATCCTTCGCCAGATTGCGGATCTCGCGTTTCTCCAGGGCGGCGCGGGTCAGGACCACCAGGTCACGGGCCGAACTGACGTTCTCGCCCTTCCCGTAGCCACTCGCGTTATCGAAGTGGGTATCGCCCATGCCGAGCTCTTCCGCCCGGCGGTTCATCAAGTCCACGAATTTCTTCTCGGACCCCGATACCGCGATTGCCAGCGTCTCCGCCGCGTCGTTGCCGGAGACGATCAGCGTCCCGGCTAACAGGTCGACCGCATACACCCGGTCGTCTTCCTCGAGTCCCATCAGGGATTCCTCAGGGCCGTTGTTTAACTTCGGTACGACGATCTCCCGGTCGGACGGCAGTTCTTCGACCGCCAGCAGTGCCGTCATCAGCTTGGTGATACTGGCGATCGGACGCTTCGTGGAAGCGTCCTTCTCGAACAGTTCGGCCCCGCTGGCCAGGTCGGTGACCAAGGCGCTCTTGGCCCCGACGACCGGCGCCACGGCGGACGACCGCTTCTCAGGGAAAGGATAGACGGGAGGCGCTTCGATGCCCGCGTGTACCGCGTCGACACTCGGGGCGCTCTCGGGAACTACTCCCGGCACCACGCTGCCGGCCAGGACCAGGATCGCCAGGACCGCCTGGGTCAGCCAGTCCATCACTCCTCCGTCTTGGTCGCGGTCGTCTGGGTCGCAGCGGCCGGACGGGTCGCGGCGGCCAGACGTTCCTCGAGCTCTTCGGGCACGGCGGGCAGCTCGTCCTTGCCGCCGACCCCGAGGTGCTTGAGCAATTCGATCGTGGTGTCGTAGAGGATCGGACGGCCGGGTTCCTGTTTGCGTCCGACTTCCCCGATCAGGCCGCGGATCGCCAGGGTCCGCAGCGGCGCGGTCGATTGGACGCCGCGGATGGATTCCACTTCGGGACGCGTCACCGGTCCGCGATAGGCGATGATCGCCAGCGTCTCGAGCGCGCCCTTGGACAACCGGCCGCGGAGCTCCTGCTTGAGGAATCGCCCGACGACTGCTTCCGTCTCGGGAGCCGTTACCAACTGGGCCTCCTGCTCGCCGATCACCAGGCGGATACCGCGGTCGACGTAAGACGCTTGAATCTCCGCCAGGAGTTTTTTGACTTCCGGTCGCGGCAACTCCACCAGTGACCCGAGATCACTGAGCCGGACCGGTTCGCCGGCGGCGAAGAGAATGCTCTCGAGTGCTAATCGAGGGTCCACGTCGGGCCGGTTCGATTCGGACTCGTTCACGCCGGACATAAGGTCAACTCCTTTTCCTGTTTGACGGTCAACGCGCTCTGCTTGATCAGCTCTAGGATCGCCAGGAAAGTCACGATCATCCGGACGCGGCTGCGTACGTCGGTGAACAGCGACGCGAAGCCGACCGGTCCTTCCGTCAGCTGGCGGCGGACTTCGCCGATACACTCATCGATGGTGATCTTGTCCTCGAGCGTCTCTTCCGGCAGTTGCTGCGGCTTCGGCAGTTCCGCCAAGGTGGCTTGGAAGGCGTCGGTCAACGCAGCCAAGGTGACACCGTCGGCGACCATCTCCTGCGGCGGCTCGATCGGGAACGAGGGACCCCCGACGCTGGTTCCCCGCTCGTCCATATGCTCGCGGAGCCCCGCCGCCAGCTCCTTGTAGAGCTTATACTCGGCCAATCGGGCGGCCAGGTCGTCCGGCTCTTCTTCCGCTTCCGCCTCGCCCGGCAACAGTGCCCGCGACTTCAGCACTACTAGCCGGGCCGCAATCACGAGGTAATCGGAAATCTCCGTCAGGTTCTCCCGGGTCAGCTCCCGTACCCGCGCCAGGTATTGGTCGGTCACTTCCGCCAGCGAGATCGTGGTGATCTCAAGTTCGTGCTCCTCGATCAGCTGGAGCAGAAGGTCCAGCGGCCCTTCGAATTCCTGTTGTTTGATAGTGAAGCTCATGGTGTGATTCCTATGGCGTGATCCGGCTGACGGAACGATGCAGGAAAGTAACCTCCCTGATGTTGGCGACGTCGAACAGCTTCATCAGGATGCGGCCGGCACCCATGCCCATGCCGCCGTGCGGCGGACAGCCGTACCGGAAGAAGTTCAGGTAGAAGTCGAGGTGCTTCAGGTCGACCCCGGATTCCTTGGCCTGCTTTTCCAGGACGTCCACCCGGTGTTCACGTTGCGCCCCGGTGACGATCTCGACCCCGTTCCAGAGCAGGTCGTATCCCTTGGTCAGTTTCGGGTCGTCATCGTGACGCATGTGATAGAACGCGCGGCGCTCGACCGGATAGTCGATCACGAAGACGAACTCGTGTCCCGTCTCCTGCTTGATGATTTCCGACAGCTTGCGTTCCTCCTCCGGAGTAAGGTCGCCGGGGTGGTCGCTCTTCACCTTGGCGGCGGCCAGTTTTTGCTTCGCCTCGGCCATCGTGACCTTCGGGAACGGCAGCTTCGGCACCGCCAGCTTGCGTCCGAATTCCCGTTCGATCTCTTTGTCGTACTTCTTGACGACGCCCTCGAGCATCGCTACGACCATCCGCTCGTTCTCCGCCATCACGTCGTGATGCGATTCGATGAACGAAAGCTCCGCGTCGAACCCGGTGAACTCGGTGGCGTGCCGGCTGGTGAATGACGGTTCGGCGCGAAAGACCGGCCCGACTTCAAATACGCGCTCGAATCCGGCGGCCATCGCCATCTGCTTGTAGAACTGCGGCGATTGCGCCAGGAAGGCCTCGCCATCGAAGTACTCTATCTTGAAGACTTCCGACCCGGACTCGCTGGCCGTGCTGATGATCTTCGGCGAATGGATCTCGAGGTAGCCGTTCGTGGTCCAGTATTCGCGCAGCGATTCCTCTAGCTCGGTCGCGGCCTTGAAGACCAGCTGATTGTGCGGTTTGCGCAGGTCCAGCCAGCGCCAGTCCAGGCGCTTCTCCTGGCTGGTCTCCCCCGCTTTCTCGTGTACCGGGATCGCCAGTTCGGGATGCGATGCGGAAAGCACCTCATACGATTGCACCTCGATCTCGACCCCGTCCGGCGCCTGTTTGGCCTCCTTCACCAAGCCGGTCACCGAGACGACGGACTCGGGCGTAAGTTCGTTCAGCTTTTCTACCAACGCCTTGTCGAAGGCGACGGCCTGCATCGTCCCCGAGATATCGCGCAAGACCAGGAAGACGATCTTGCCCTGGTGGCGGATTACCGCCGCCCAGGCGTCCAACTGGACGGTCTTGCCGACCTGCCCTTTGGCATCGGCGACCATCGTCCGTGGCAACGGTTTTTGTGTTTTCTCAGCCGAATTCATTGCTTATATGATACCTCAGGCGACTAGGCTCTGGGCAGCTTCCAGGCGTGAGACTGCCTCCGCCTGGCCGAGCACCTCGAACACGTCCCAGAGCGGCGGCGTGCGGTCGGCGTCGGTGACTGCGATCCGCAGCGGCGGGAACAGCTGCTTCGGCTCCAGGTCGAGTTCGTTCCGCAGGTCGGTCAGGAGTTTCTCGATCCGTTCCGCGTTCCATTCGTTTTCCGGCAGTTTGATGAGGTCGCGCAGGGTTCGCTCCAGCCAGACGCCGACGGTCTCCGGATTCTCCTTACCGACCAGGCGCTTCGAAGTGACCTTCGGGGCCTTGTAGAAGTAGCCTTTCCGGATGTCGGCCAACTCGGCCAAGGTCCGGATACGCTCGGTCGCCAGGGCCAGAACCTTCTCGTCGTAGGCCCGGTCGCCATCCATTTTTTTCGCGGCCTTCTTCCAAAATCCTCCGGCGATCGCCCGGTCCAGCAGCTCGCCGACGTCCAGCGCCTTGATGTGCTCGCCGTTCAACCAGGCCAGCTTCTCCGGGTCGAACACACCCGGCGACCGCTGGATCCGGTCCAGACCGAACGCCTCAGCCAGTTCATCCAGCGAGCCGAAGAACTCGCGATCGTCACCTGGGTTCCAACCGATCAGCGCGACGAAGTTCGTGAGCGCCTCGGGAAGGTAGCCCGCCTCCCGATATTCCAGCACATCCTGCGCGCCGTGCCGCTTCGACAACTTCGTCTTATCCGACCCGAGGATAGGCGGCATGTGGTAGAACCGCGGCATCGCGTCCGCCTTGCCGAGCGCCTGGTACAGCGCGTAGTACTTGTGCAGGCTCGAGGTGAACTCGTCGCCGCGGATGACGTCCGTCACGCCAGTCTCCAGGTCATCGATTATGTGCGCGAAGTTGTATGTTGGATAACCGTCCGACTTGATCAATACGAAATCCTCGAACGCCGATGCGACGGTTTGCGGGTCGACAGTGATCGTTGACCGGCCACTGAACGGCTCGACCGTCACCGGCTGCTTCGGTTCCGGCCATTTGAAGCGGATCACCTTCCCGGCCTCCTCGTCCGATTCCCGGGCGAAGCCCTTTTCGACGAGATAATCCGCGTACTCCTTGTAGGTATCCAGCCGCTCCGACTGATGCAGGACCTCGCCGCTCCATTCGAGCCCGAGCCACTGCAGCGACTCCTTGATCTGCGCCTCCGCATCTTCGACCAGCCGTTTACGGTCCGTATCTTCTATCCGCAGATGGAACTCACCGCCGCTTTTCTGCGCGCAAAGCCAGGCGAACAGCGCCGTGCGGACTCCGCCGACGTGAAGGTACCCCGTCGGCGACGGCGCGAAACGGGTGATGACTTTTTCCGTCATGCACCCAGTATACGGACTCAAGCGGCCGGGGTGTCGTCTTCCCGGACTGCTTCGAGCGCCTTGGCGAACAGGCCGGGCGCGTCTATCGGACCATGCCGACGGCTGTCATAGATCTCGATACCCCTTTTTTGCCTGTTGAACCTGACCGGCTCGCCAGTGACCGGATGGACAGGCATGTGCTTTTCCAATTCCTCTGTGATCCGTTCGGCGAGTTCGGGAGTATCAACGTCCGGCAGGAGTAATGCGAACTCATCTGCCCCACCACCAAGCCGGTACGCTTCGTTGCCCGGCCGCATGCCTTCGATCATTCCGGCTCCGGCTTCCTTGAGAACTTGATTGCCTCGCTCCTGACCGAATTTCTGGTTGATGGATTTAAAACCCTCCAGGTCCAGTACGACGATAGCGAACTGTTTCCCCTTGGCCTCACCCACTTTGTCCGGAGAAAGCTCGTCCGTCTCAAGTAGGTATGCTCGTTCACATTCACGGGCAAGCTTGCTGATTTCTCCGCGCTTGCCGCCGGACCCCAACAACGCCACTTCGTTCTTCAAACCGGTTCTCCCATCGACCGCGGAACGGCGTATCAGTTCTTCGAAGGTCGCGGCACCGCGTTCCGGTGCGATCTAGCCGGACTGTACTTTTTCCATAAACGCCAGGGCGTATTCAGGGTTCTCTTGGCAATAGTCGGCCTCCTCTTCGACGGAGCCGAACTGGGATGCCTCCAGGCCCTGTTCAGTGGGTTCGCTAGCCATAATTAGTGGCTAAGTATAGCCTAAAATCAGCGTTTTGTCGAGCCCTGTTTAGCCCGGACCACCGCCCACACGAATGCCGGCAACGCCGACATGATCCGGCGCCAGCGCGACGGCTGCGTGAAAAGGCGCCAGAGCCACTCGAGACCGTGCCCGCGCACCGCCCGTGGCGGCGGTTTGGCGACTTCCCCGCCGCCGGTTAGTGAACGCCCCCCACCGAGATAGTCGAGAGTGCCGCCGACGCCGACCGCGATCAGTGGCTTCGGCAACTTCGGCAGATTGCGGCGAATCCATTCCTCCTGGACCGGCGCGCCGTAGGCCACCAGTAGGATCTGAGACTTGGACTGCTTGATGCGGCGCCTGACCGCCGCTTCCTGATCCGCCGTCGGGTCGGCCCCGTCCGCGGTCACTTTCAGTTCGGGAAACCTCTGCCGCAGCTCCGCCGCAGCCGCTTCCGCCACGCCGCGGGCCCCGCCGAGCAGGTACAGTCCGTGGCCGAACTCCTCGCACATCCCGGCAAGATCGACCGTCAACTCCGATCCCGGCACGGTATCCGGGAGCGTCTTTTTGACCGTGCGCGGCATCAGGAACGCTCCGAATCCGGTGCGCAACGCGCGCAGATAAAGCCGTGGTGTTTTCAACGGTCCGCGCAGCGGCCGGCTCAGAAAACTGGCGCCCCAGACCACGCCGATCGCATCCGCCAGTCGCCAGTCCGCCTGATTGATCAGGCGGCGGTGTTCCGGATGCCGGCGCGAGCGCATGATCATTTCCGTCGTCACCGTCACGATTTGCTGACGTTTACCCGCTTCGATCGCCTGCCGCAGCGCGACCAAAAGCTCTGGCGCGGTCACCGCATCGACTTCCACGCCGAGAACCGAAACCGAATCCTTCATGCGATCACCTTCATGCTGACAATATCTCCAGGACCGCCCGGGCCGTCTTCGCCCAACCGAACTGTTTGACCCGCTCCCGTCCGGCCGCGGTCAGCCGGTCCGTCAACTTCCGGTCGGCCAAGATCCGCTCCATGCCGTGGTGGATGGCCGTAACGCTTTCCGGATCGACCAGCAGCGCCGCCCCGCCGGCCACCTCCTTGGTGGCGGCGCGGTTCGCGGTCACGACCGGAGTTTCCGCCGCGAAGGCTTCAAGAACCGGAATCCCGAACCCTTCGTGCAGCGACGGAAAGACCAGCGCCCGGGCGCCCCGCAGCAGCGCCGACCGCTCGGCGTCGTCGACGTATCCGGTGTGGACCACGTATTCCGGCGACGGGCGCTTGCCGATCATCCGGCGGATGTCCTCGTAGCCGGCGCCGGGATTGCCGACCAGTACCAGCTGGCCGCCGAAAAGTCCTGAGTCCCGCAATCGGTAAAACGCTTCGACCACCCGGCTGACGTTCTTCCGCGTCTCGAGCCGGCCGGTGTAAATCAGGTACGGGTCGTCGATCCGGTACTTCCGCATCACGGCCATCACGCTTTTGGGCGTCAGGCCGGAGAACGGCTTCGGGTCGAACCCGTTCGGGATGACCTGCATCTTGTTGGCCGGGATGCCGTAGTCCCGGCCGACTTCGAGCGCGACCGCGCGGCTCGGCGTTATCACCGTGCTGGCCCAGCGGATCGAGAGCTTCGTCCCCAGCAGCAGGCTGAGGTAATGATAGGACGTGTAGTTTTGGCGGAATCGCTTGAACCCGACGTCGTGCACGGTGACGACAGTCCGTTTCGGATGGACCGGCGGTACCGTGTGCGACGGCACGAACAAGGCGTCGACCGGATGCTTGCGCAGCTCCCGGCTCAGCGCCCAGTATGTCCAGAACCGCTTGCCCGGCACGACGACCGACTCGAAGTTCCCCGGCAGTTTCTGCAAGTCCTCGACCAACGGCTCACGGGTATAGAGCCGGTACTCGTTCTTCCGGTCGATCCGGGCCAGCTCGCGGATGATGTTGTACCCGTATGTCTCGACGCCGGTCCGTTCCGTGATATTGGCGCGCGAGGCGTCTATTCCGATGACCATACTGATAGCCTAGCTGCCTTATGCATTCGGCGCACGGCGGCCGTTCAACGGACCGCGACGGCGCGCTTGTACGAATCGAGGTTCTCGACGGCGACGCCGGTGCCGCGCACCACGCAGAACAGCGGGTCCTCGGCGACATGACAAGGCACGCTTGTCGCGTGCGTGATCACCCGATCGATATTCCGCAGCAGCGATCCGCCCCCGGCCATCACCATGCCGCGGTCGATCACGTCCGCCGACAGCTCGGGCGGCGTCTGGCGGAGCACGCCCTTGACCGAGTTGATCACTTCGGCCAGCTGGCTTTGGATCGCCTGGACGACCTCGTTGGTCTTGAGGTTGATCGTCTTCGGCATCTCGGCGACCATGTCGCGGCCGCGCACTTCCATGCTCATCTCCTCGCCTTCCGGCAGCGCCATGGCGGAGCCTATCTGGATCTTGATCTGCTCGGCCGTGACGTCGCCGATCGCCAGATTGTGCCGGCGTCGGATGAAGGCGGCGATCGCTTGGTCGAACTTGTCGCCGCCGACCCGGGCGGATTCCACCGCCACGATCCCGCCGAGCGAGATCACCGCGACTTCGGAGGTGCCGCCGCCGATGTCGATGACCATGTTTCCCGACGGCGAACCGATCGGGATGTCGGCACCGATCGCGGCCGCCAACGGTTCACGAATGATGTAGGCGTTCTTGGCTCCGGACGCCGTGGCTGCGTCAATCACCGCGCGTCGCTCGGTCGAGGTGACGCCGGCGGGTACGCAGACCATCACGTCCGGCCGGAAGAAGCGTACGCTGCCGACCGCCTTGTTGATGAAGTAGCGTAACATCGCTTCGGTGACGCGGTAATCGGCGATCACGCCGTCCGCCAGCGGGCGATGTGCAACGATTTGTTCAGGGGTTCGGCCGACCATGTCCTTGGCCTCCTGGCCGACCGCCATCACGCGGTTGTCCTCGGTCGAAACCGCCACTACCGACGGTTCGTTGATAACCACGCCCTTATCCTCCACATACACGAGGATGTTCGAAGTGCCGAGGTCGATGCCGATGCGTTTACTGAACAAGATATTTAACTATAAAACCGATGATTTTGCGCAGAATCCCGAAAGGGAGCGCACCGCTCATGCTACCATGCCGGCTTCGGGTGAGGCTACCGCCCGGGCCGTAGTCGCCTTAGCCTACGCGCCGGATCTTGGCACCCAGGGACCGCAGCCTGCTTTCGATATCCGAATAACCGCGGTCGATCCACTCGGCGTGATCGACTTCCGTCTCGCCTTCGGCGATCATCGCCGCCACGACCATCGTCATCCCCGCTCGTAGGTCGGGACTGCCGATCTTCGTACCTCGAAGTTTCGTCGGTCCCGTCACCCGGATGCGGTGCGGGTCTTCTACCTTGATGTTCGCCCCGAGCGCCTGGAGACCTTTCACGTACCCGAAACGCTCCTCATACATCCAGTCGTGGATCAGGCTGGTTCCCTGCGCCTGGGTGCAGAGTGTCGCGAGTGGCGCCTGCAGGTCCGACGGAAAAGCCGGCCAGAGGTTCGTCTTTATCTCCACCGCCTTGAGCGCGTGCGGGGGTTTGACCGTGGCCGAATCCCCTTTCGTCATGAAGTTGATCCCGGCTTCCCGCAGTTTGATCGGAATCACCGCGAAGTTGTCGGAATCGATCCCTTCGATCGTGAGTTCGCCGCCGGTCACCGCGGCCGCGATCATCCAGGTCCCCGCCTCTATCTCGTCGCAGCGGATCGTGTGTTCGGCGCCGCCAAGCTGCTCCACGCCTTCGATGCGGAGGCGGTTCGTCCCCGCGCCGTCGATCTTCGCGCCCAGCTTGATCAGAAACTCCATAAGGTCGGTGACGTGGAGTTCCGAGGCGGCGTTCCGGATCTCCGTCCGTCCGGACGCGAGTACCGCTGCCATCGCCGTGCTTTCCGTACCGGTCACCGAGGCTTCCTCCTGGAAAATTTCCGCGGCGGCGAGTTTCCCGGACAGTTCGTAGTGGCCGTCGTAGCGCTTCAGCTTCGCGCCGAGCGCTTGGAGGCCGCCGAGGTGGACGTCGATCGGGCGTTTCCCAATGATGTCGCCGCCCGGATGGACCATCCGGACCGTGCCGAAGCGGGCCAGGACCGGACCGAGCATGGTGATCGATGCCCGCAGCCGGACCGCGAGATCGTCCTCGATTGTCGCCGGCCGGAGCTCGGACGGGTCGAGCCGGACCGTCCCCGAATCGCCTTCAATCTTCATGCCGAAGCCCCGTAGGATCTCCAGCATCACGGCCACGTCGCTGATCTTCGGCACGTTGTGAAGCGTCACCGGTTCGGTGGCCAGGAGGCAGGCCGGCAGAACCGCCAGGACCGCGTTCTTGCTACCTCCGACACGGACCGTTCCGGAAAGCCGCGTCGGTCCGGTGATGACGAACTTGCTCATGATCCCGGCGTTTGCGAACGTCCGCCGCGGCCGCGCCGCCGCGTGCCGGCCAGTTCGACCGCCCGCAAACGGGCGAGGTGTTTCTGGAGTTCCGCTTGCGCCTCGGCCAGTTCCTCGCGCTCGAGCTTGCCGGCCATCGCTTGTTCGGCGCGTTTGCGGGCCTGCTCGGCTCGTTGCCGGTCGATGTCGTCCGCCCGTTCGGCCGTATCGGCCAGTACGGAGATCGAATCGCCGGAGACCTTCAGGAATCCGCCGGAGACCGCCAGATGCTGTTCGTCTGCGCCGTCCTTGCCCGTGCGGATCGTCAGCACGCCCGGCCGGATCACGGAGACCAACGGCACGTGGTCAGGTAGCACGGTGATCTCGCCGTCGGTGGTCGGGATGGTCACCGACCGCACGGGACCGTCCGCGACCGTGCCGGTCGCCGTCACAACGCTGAGTTCGGTGGTCTTGGCGTCTGCCATGTCATATATGTTACGCCTTCGCTTTGGCGCGGGATTTCTTCTTAGCCGGCGTGCCGCCGCCCTTCTTCACGACGTCGTCGATACTGCCCACGTAGGCGAAATCGTCCTCGCTGCGGTGGTCGTGCTTGCCGTCGATGATCTCGCCGAAGCTGCGGACGGTATCCTGGCGCGAACAGTAGATGCCGGGCGTACCGGTAAACTGCTCCGCCACGAAGAACGGCTGGGAGAGGAACTTCTGGATCTTGCGCGCCCGGGCCACCAGTAACTTGTCCTCTTCGGACAGCTCGTCGACCCCGAGGATCGCGATGATGTCCTGCAGGTCCTTGTAGCGCTGGAGTACCAACTGGACGCCGCGTGCCACCCGGTAGTGCTCTTCGCCGACGACGGTCGGGTCGAGCATGGTCGAGGTCGAGTCTAGCGGGTCGACGGCCGGGTAGATGCCAAGTTCGGAAATCTGCCGCGACAGCACCACGGTGGCGTCGAGGTGCGCGAAGGTGGTCGCCGGCGCCGGGTCGGTGAGGTCGTCCGCCGGCACGTACACCGCTTGGAACGAGGTGATCGAACCCCTCTCCGTCGAGGTAATCCGCTCCTGGAGCGCGCCCATCTCGGTCGCCAGCGTCGGCTGGTAACCGACCGCGCTCGGGACGCGGCCGAGCAGCGCCGAGACCTCGGAGCCGGCCTGGGTGAACCGGAAGATGTTGTCGATGAAGAACAGTACGTCCTGGCCGCCCTTGTCGCGGAAGTATTCCGCCATCGTCAGCCCGGACAGCGCCACCCGGAGCCGGGCTCCCGGCGGTTCGTTCATCTGGCCGAAGACCAGCGCCGTCTTGTCGAGCACGCCGGATTCCGCCATCTCGTGGTAGAGGTCGTTGCCTTCGCGGGTCCGTTCGCCGACCCCCGCGAACACGGAGTACCCGCCGTGTTCCGCGGCGATGTTCCGGATCAGCTCTTGGATCAGCACCGTCTTGCCGACGCCGGCGCCGCCGAACAGCCCGACTTTACCGCCTTTGGAGATCGGCGCGACCAGGTCGACCACCTTGATGCCGGTCTCAAAGATCTCGGTTTCCGTGGATTGCTGGGTGAAGTCCGGACTGTCGCGATGGATCGGCCAGCGCGTCTTGGCCTTCGGGTCGGCCTTGCCGTCGATCGGCTCGCCTAAAACGTTGAACATCCGACCGAGGACGGGCTTGCCGACCGGTACCGAGATCGGCGCCTTGGTCCGTTTCACGGCTTGGCCGCGCCGGATTCCTTCGGTCGAACTCATCGCCACCGCCCGGACCACGCCGGAGCCGAGGTGTTGCTGCACCTCGAACGTCAGGTCTTCGGCGCCTTTGCCGGTGCCTTTGAGTAGAAGTGCCTCATGAATATCCGGCAACTTGCCTTCGAAACGGACGTCGACGACCGGCCCGATGATCTGAACTATTGAACCGGCTGGCGCAGAAGATTGAGTAGCCATACGGATTCCAGTCTACCGCACCCGATTGTTCCATGCAGTATCCTGTAAGCCATGTCCCCCAAACCCCGTAACCGCGATCGTCTCTGGGTCTACCTGCTTTCGATCGGGCTCTTCGTGGGTATCGCGCTGCTCGCCCTGCTCGTAACCCGAGGCTATGCCGTCGATTGGGATTCCTTCGCCATCCAGAAGCGCGGCGTGATCGTTCTGAAATCGGATCCCGACGCAGCGGTGATCACCCTCGACGGCAAGCGGCTCGACAAACGCACCAACGCGCGGCTGTCGCTGGCCGCTAACACGTACCAAGTCACGGTCCAGGCCCCGGGTCGGATTCCTTGGCAACGGGAAATCGGGCTGGACCCCGGCGAGGCGGTGATCGAAGAGATCGTCCTCTTCCCCGAATCGCCGCCGCGGACCGCCGTGACCAAGCGTCCCGTCGAGCGGTTCGCCATCTCGCCGGACGGCCATCGGGCCGCCGCGGTGGTGCGGGAAAGCAAAGCGCCCCGGCGGCAGTTGCAAATGCTCGACATCGGCGGTAGTGGCAGTGGCAGCGAGCGCTTCGGGATCCGGCTGAACGCGGTGCCAAGCCGGATCGCCGTCAACGACGAAGGGTTCGTGCTGGCCGAGAACGCGGGCCGGATCGCCGTCTATGCGCCGTCCGGAAAACGGGTCGCACGGATCTCCGGCGGCGCCGGCGGCCTGGTCGGCGACAAGCTCGTCTTCCAGCGGAAAAGCCGTGTCATCGAGACGGACCGCTCCGGCGGAAACGCCCGGACGCTGGCCTCTTCCCCGCGCCGCTGGACCTCGACCGACCGGCGTACCTACGTACTGGATCGTTCCGGCAAGGTAATCGGTATCGCTCCCGGAGCAAAGGGCGTGCCGGTCGGCGGAACCGATGCGATTGCCGCGATCACTGCGATCGGACCCGACGTCGTCCAGACGGCCGGGCGTGACGGTTCGTTCGGGATTATCCGGGGAGATACGTTCAAATCGATAGCGGCGGAAGGCGGAAGCGGCGTGCGGGCGACCTTGTCGCCGGACGGCGCTTTCGTCGCGTACCGTACCAGTCGCGAACTGCGCCTGTTCGAGTGGCGGACCGGTGCGGACCGGTTGATTACCAGTCTGACCACACCGCCGGATCGGATCGTCGCCCTGCCCGGCGGGCGCTATGTGCTTTACCGCCGCGGCGTGGAACTGCACGCCATGGCCCGGGACGGCAGCAATGATCGGACGGTCACGAGCCGGATCGGCAGCGAACCGGCCATGTTCGCGCTGGACCGCATCTTCGCCAAGGACAGCCGGACCGGACGGTTGGTACGAATCGATCTCGCGAAGTAACCGGCTCTACCGGATCCGCGGATTACCGGACGCCGGGAATCTTGTCGGGTTCGGCCGCCTGGCCGCTCGTCGGACGGGCGGTGCTCGGATCCGGCCCGGTCTGGAGGGCCTGGACGATCTTCCGGCGGTAGCTGGTACCGACCGGTACGCAAGTCGACAACGTCAGAGTCGCGACCGGCGTCGGCTTGAGCACCCCGGTCTGGCTGGGAGAGACTTCGAAGATCGCGTGTACGCGATAGGAGTACTTCCGGCCCTGCGCATAGATGACGATCTCGTCGTTCCGGCGCAGCTGCGGCACCAGCGCAAAGACGTTCCGGAAGTCGGTCTTGACCCACCAATAGTACGAGCTGTGTCCGGTCAGGAAGACGTTCCCCCGCTCTCCCGGCTCGGCGGTGCCGGGATACTTGATCACGCCCCTGAGCAACGCGTCGTTGATGACCGCCTCGGCCGTGGAGCGCGGCCGCACGATCGGTGCCGCTACCCGGATGCGCGGAATATAGAGATAGTCGTCGCAGATCGCACGCGGCCGTCCTTCGCGGTCGTACGGGATATTGCCCCGGCACGGGACGCTGCCGCCGGCTCCTCCGCCGGCACCGCCGAGCTCGCCGGCCGACCTTACCGTCTCCGGCAACGTCGCGGTGGAAGCCGTCTGCGGGTTGCTCAGAAGGAAGCTCAGCCGTGTCCATAACGCCGGGAAATTGAATACCAGATACACCGCCACGGCGATCAGCAGCAGTGGCACCACCCCCATCAGGATCCGCCGAAACAAGCCGCGCGACGGTTCTTCCGCGTACGGCGATGAGGCTTGATAGGTGGTCGGCTGCGAATCCATAAGGACGTATGGGCGATTGCTAGGCTTACAGTACCAGGTTAACGCGGTGCCGGGGGTGGGATTCGAACCCACAAGCCCTTGCGGGCAACGGATTTTGAGTCCGTCGCGTATGCCAGTTCCGCCACCCCGGCGCACGACCATTATCCCACAGACGACGCACCCGCCTACAGCAGCGCGCGGCGGCCGGCGCTGGTAAACTGGTCGCGTGACCCTGACAATCGTCTTCGCGTCCGCCTTCCTGATCACGCTGGTCCTGCTGGTCCGTTCGCTGTTCCGGCAAGCCGGTGTCCAGGACGCAATCAAGCAGACCACCGAGCAGGCGGCCAGCCAGTTGCACCTTTGGGAGGAATTCGGCGAGCACCTCGAGGAAGGCGTGGCGTTGGTCTCTCCCGACGGGACGATCCAATACTTGAACCGGGCGTTCGCGGAACTGGCCGGCTGGCAAGGACGCTCGGCGCAGAGCCAGCAATTGGAAGCCGTGCTGGACCTCCGGGACGGCGATAAACGGGTGACAGCGAACGAAAAGAAGCGGAAAACCACTGTCCGGTCGCGTGACGGCGGCGGCACGCCGGCTTATGTGACGAAGCGTAAACTGCACCAGCCGGACGGGTTCGAGGTGGTCATCCTGATCGATGCCACAGCCGAGGAGGCGGAGAAGGCCCTGCGGCGGCGGCTGGGGAACCTTTCCTCTTTCGAACTGCGGGCGCCAATCACCGCGATCAAAGGGTACGCCGACCTGCTGCTTTCCGGCGACGCCGGCAAGATCGGCAAGGACGCCTCGTCCAAGGTCCGGACCATCTTGGAAAGCTCCGACAAGCTGCTGCGGATAATCGAGAACATGGCCCAGGTGGAAGTGCTGTCGGAAAAGAAATCCACCGTCGCCAAGGAGCGGGTCAAGATAGCCGTCATGGCCCGGGCCTGCGCCGCTCCGTTGCAAAAAGTGAGCGCCGAATCCGGCCGGAAGTTCGCCCTGGATCCGGCACTCCCCGACGTCGAGATCGAAGTGGCCCGGACCGACATCGAGCGGCTGCTCGGCATGGTCGTGAACACGGCCGCCCGGACGGCCAAACCGAAAAGCACGGTCAATATGCGGGTCGACGGGGACGGCAGCGAGGTCAACTTCCGGATCGAAAACGAGGGGCCGCCGCTGGCTCGTGACCAGCAGCGCAACATCTTCGATTACGTCGGCGCCCAGGGATTCGAGGAAGGCATCGGGTACTACGTCGCCCAACAGATCATCTCCGCGCACCAAGCCCGCTTCTCGATGAGCCAGACCAGCTCGGGCAACGCCTTCGTACTCAGCCTGCCCCGGGCCGGCAAGCGCGAGGATACGGGCAAGCCGGCGGCCGCCGCCTCCTCGTCCACCGCCAAGCGCGCGGACGAGCCGAAAAAGCGCGCCGGCAAGAGAGCCGACATCACGAAGTAACCCGCGGAGCAGCTCACTCGCTCAGGACGGCGGTCGGGGTCTTCGGTACCGCGCTTTTCGTAGTGACCCGGATTTGCTTGAGCGGCAGACGGAACCCGAACGTGCTTCCCTTGCCTAGCTCGCTTCGCACGATCACCGATCCCTGGTGCTCGTCGATGACCCGCTTGGCGACGTACAGTCCCAATCCGGTACCGGACGACAGGACGTCCCGCGCGTTGTCGGCTCGGAAGAACTTGGTGAACATCTTCTTCTGGTCGGCATCGGCGATACCGATGCCGCGGTCTACGACCTCGAGCATGGCATCCCTATCCTCTTCGCGGACGCTGACCCGGATAGTGCCTCGCTTGCTGTACTTGATCGCGTTGTCGACGAAGTTCACGACAGCTTGCCTGACCCGCAGCGCGTCGATGTTCAATATGCCGAGCGGCCGCTCCGGCATCTGAAGTTCGATTCGAAGTCCCTTCTTCCGGGCCAACGACTCGAACTCGCCGACCACGTCCCGCGCGATGTCCTCGAGCCGCGCCACCCCCTTGGTCAGCTCGAACCGTTCCGCGTTGATTCGCGAGACCGAAAGCATGTCGTTCAGGATGTTGATGACTTCGTTGGTACTTTCCGCGATCTGCTCGACGATCGGCTGCTGCCGCTTCGGCAAGATGCCGAAGTCCTTGTCGAGCAACATCGCCAGGTAGCCCCGCACCGCGGTAAGCGGACCGCGCAGCTGGTGGGACGCGATCGAGACGAACTCATCTTTGCTGCGATCGGCTTTTCGAAGGTTCTGATTGGCTTCGCTGAGACGCCGGTTGGTCAAGTCGAGTTCGTCCAGCAGTCCGGCGTTGACCATCGCGACGGCCAGGCCGTCCGTGAGCGCCTGGAGCGTGTCGCGCTCCGTGTCCGAAAGTTCGTCGTACGGTTTCCGAAGGTAGTACGTCACCACGCCATGGACCTGTTCGTTGGCGATCACGGGATATGCCACCAGTCCGGCGATGCCGAGCCGCTTCTGCAGGCGCTTCGCTTCGGCGGCGGCAATCGAGTCCTCGAATTCCTCCAGCGCCCCGCCGGACAGCACCTGTCGCTGGTTCAACGCTTGGACGATCCGGGGCATTCCCCGGTCCGTCTTCAGGCTCTCCGGCGAAGTGTCCGCCAGGTGGCCCAGGCCCTTGCCGCCGCGGCGCAGCGCTTCCGAAACCGCCAGCACCGCCAACGACCCGTCCGGCTTGGCTTGGCGGACCGTCCCACCGAGGACCATCTTCTGGTCGGGAATCACGTCGGCGATTTCCTGGGCGATGTACCCGAGGGAGAGGTTGGCCAACAGCATCCGGTTAAGCTGCCGGCTGCGGGAAAGGTCGCGATACCTCGCCTCGCAGCGGACGGACGCCCGGCGCCTCACCAGGCGGATGCGCATCGACTGGGCCGCCAGCATCACCAGCGACACGGCCAGCAGCGAACTGAGCACGATAACTAACATGAAAATTGGTTAACCATAGCACTTTTTGCCCGGTTTGTCAACCCGCAGGAAGGCATGGGACAATGTGCCTGATGGCAAAAACAAAGATTATCCTGATCGAAGACGACGCCGTACTCGCGGACATGTACGTCCAGAAGTTCACGCGTGACGGTTACGACATCTCGCACGCGCTGGACGGCGACGAAGGCATCCGGCTGGTTCGCCAGAAGCGCCCGGACCTCGTGCTGCTGGATATCATGATGCCGAAGAAAAGCGGGATCGAGGTGCTCGAGGAACTTCGCCACAGCGAGGAGACCAAGGACCTCACCGTGGTACTGCTTTCGAACGTCGGGGATCAAGAATACATCGACAAAGGCATGGCGCTCGGCGCGGCCGGGTATCTCCTGAAATCGAACTACACCCCTAGCGAGGTCGTCGAGAAAGTCGCCGAGATCCTCGTCGGCAAGAAGGCGTGACGTTTACGACCGCGGTTCCGGGCCATCGCGCTTGAGCCGGAGCTCCGCTTCCACGAAGTCGTCGAGGTCGCCGTCCAGGACGGTGTCCGGATCCTTGCGCTCCACATTGGTGCGGAGGTCCTTCACCTGCTTGTACGGATGCAGAACGTAGGAACGGATCTGGTGACCCCAGGCCGCGGTGTCCCCTTTCTCCAGCTTGCGCAGGTCCGCTTTGTGCTGGGCTTCCGCCAAGGCGAGCAGCTTCCCGTAGAGGATCTTCGTGGCGGCAGCCTTGTTCTGGGCCTGGGAGCGCTCGTTCTGGGCCTGGGCGACTAATCCGGTCGGCCGGTGCGTGACGCGAACCGCCGAATCGGTCTTGTTCACGTGCTGGCCGCCCGCCCCGGACGCACGATAAGTGTCGATGCGCAGTTCCTTCTCGTCGAGCTCCACGTCCTTGTCCGGCAGGTCCGGCAGGACTTCGACCCGGGCGAACGAAGTCTGGCGCAAGCTCTTTGCATTAAACGGCGATTGCCGCACCAGCCGATGCACCCCGGACTCGCCGCGCAGATATCCGTAGACGTACGGACCCTCGACCCGGATCGTCACGCTCTTGATGCCGGCTTCCTCCCCGCTCGAACGTTCCTCGATCTCCGTCGGCCAACCGCGCCGTTCCGCGAACCGCAGGAACATCCGCTCCAGCATCTCCGCCCAGTCCTGGGCGTCGGTGCCGCCGGCGCCGGCTTGGATCGTCAGGTGGGCGCTGCGGGCGTCATGCTCGCCGGAAAGCAGCGCTTTCGATTCGTGCTCGGTGAACGTCCGCTCCAGCCGGTCCAGGTTCTCCGACAGCTCCCGGGTGGTAGCATCGTCCTGCGCCGACAATTCGAGCAATTCCCGCAGGTCGCCGAGATCATGCTCGAACCGCTGCCAGAAGCCGACCTGCTCCTCGAGGCTGCTCAGGCGCTGCAATACCGCACGCGCTTCCTCCCGATCTTTCCAGATGTCTTCCCGCTCGGACTGTTTCTTCAGGTCCGCCAGTTCGGTTTCCTTGCCGGCGAGGTCAAAGAAACTCCTTCACCTGGGCAAAACGCTTCGCCAGGTTGTCGATCCGTTCTTGTAGTTCACGTTCCATGTCGCCATTATACGAGCCGAAGACGCCACGGCGCGAGGACCGCGCTGACCTAACGCCAAATGAAAAAGGCCCCCTTTCGGGGACCTTTCTCGTTACCGGCAAGCGGGTGGCCTTAGCCCTTTACCGATCGGTTACGGATCGTCTTCTTGAGAGCGTTCCGTTCCCGGCGATACAGGTAGGTGCTACCTGCGATCGCGCTCAGCGCCAGCATCGCGGCGCTCGGGGCACCGGTGACCGGCAGTGCGCCCTTCACTTGGGCCTGCGGCGGCACCGGCTTCGGCACGACCTTCTTCTGGAACCGCTGGTTGCCGAACTTCAGCACGGCGGTGCCGTCGTCAGTCACGTCCGCCTGTTGGACGGTCTGGGTGGTCGGGTTGAATCCGCTCGGAACCTGCTCCTCGGCACGATAGGTGCCGGGATCGAGGTCGCTGAGCAGGATCTCGCCGTTGTTGTCGGTGGCGTGTTCCGAAGCGGCTCCCGGCCCGGTCGGGCCGTCGCCGTCAACGGATGCCGTGGCGGACGGCTCCGGGGTCGGAGTGTCGTCGCCGAGGTCCGTTCCCAGGATACCTACGAAGAACGTCACGCCGCCGAGGCGCGGTTCGCCCGCGTCTTCCTGGCCGTTACCGTTCACGTCCTCGAACTTCACGATCAGGAGGTTACCCTGCTTCGGTCCGGGGGTGGGCGGAGGTGTGGGAGTGGGGGTCGGAGTGGGAGTTGGCGTGGGGGTCGGAGGCGGGGTCGCCTGGCAGACCAGGTCGGTCCGCACTGAGTCGAAGAATTCCGAACCCTCGGTCTGGTCGGACTTCACCAAGGCGAAGTTCTTGAACCAGTGCGGGCAGGTGGTCAGCCCGGAACTGATCTGGGCGTTGAAGTAGACCTGCACCCAGGCACCTGCTCCGAAGCTCGGATAGGACAGACCGCCGTTAACGAAGTTGTCCGTCCCCGGCTGCAGGGTCGGGTTGGCGGATGTCCGCACTTGGACGGATCCCGGGATCAGCGTCACGTTCGCCGGAAGCGCGTCCCGCAGGATCACGTTCGTGGCATTCGCCTGGCTGATGTTCTTCAGCTCGACGAAGTACTGCAGTTTCTTGCCTGCCTCGGCCTGGTTGGCGTCGACGAAGTTCGTCTGGCCCGTCATGCGGACCTTCTTCTCGAGTTGCAGCTGGGGTCCGGGTACCTCGCCGGTGACGTCCACCAGATAGGTGACCTTGAACGCTTCGCAGAAGCTCGGCTTCAGCGAGTCCGTGCCGTACGGATCGACCGTAACGACGAACTGGTTGGCCTGCTCTTGGACGGTGTAGCGGCTGGCCGCAAGTTCGGTCGGAGCCTTCCAGTCCAGCGTGGGCTCGTTACATTTGTCGTTGGCCAGGTTGTTCCGGTACAGCTGGAAGAAACGCGGCCGGTTCAGCGTCAGCGAGGAACCGTCCTTGGAGTTGATCGTGGACGTGTCCATGGTCCGGAAGATCGGATTGGACTGGGCGTTCGTAGCGCTGACCTCGGCCTTGTTCTGCAGGCTGGTCGACGGTCCCTTCGGGATCGTCAGGCGCAGCTTGAAGTTCTGGGCGTTCGGCCCGGTGTACGCGTCCTCGGTGTTGTGGACGATCGTGGAAACCTGGGCTACGTTGCCGTGTCCGGCAGCGACTTGGTTCATGTAGGCGGTCGGTGAATCCGGTCCGCCGACCAGTCGGAGTTGTTGGTCAACGTCGAGGTTGACCGGTTCGGCCGCAACGGCCTGGAATATGGTTGCGCCGGCCATCAGGAATGCCAGGGCGACTGAAAAGGTCGCCACCAGCTTCCGGCGGCGGAAGCGCAATCCGAAGATATTCTTCATATAGATACCTCCTTCTTATGGTTTAAAAAGTTGAGTGAGATTAGAGTGTGTAAATCCAACACGTGGAGCCTGGTTGTGAATGTGCGAACCTGACCGATCAACCGTCATCGAAGTGTGGGGGCAGGAGTGAAAGAAATCGGTCGGTGTTCGGATGAACATGATGAAATCTTCCACTCCCGCGAGCCACCATCGTTAGAAGGTTTGTGGATGTAATGAGCGTGAGCGGACCAGCCGGTCCGGCGAATAAAAATTGCCGGACCGGCTGAATCTGCTCTGGAGCGACCCAAGGTACTGCGTATTGCGTTCCTAGCGGCGAACCGCTAAGTCTTGGGTCATCCGGGTGGGGGTGGTGCTCCCTGCTCGGGCGGTGGGGGCGGTGACGTGCTTGGCGGCAACGACGGCTGTGGCGTCGGCGGTGCCGTCGGTTGCGTTACCGTCCCTCCCGCACTGTCGTTCTGCGGAGGCGAGCTTCCCGGTGGGATTTTGCCTCCCGTCCCTGGTGGAGTGACGACCGGCGGATTGGCCGGCACGTGCCGGGGCGGCGGTCCCTGGTAATCCGACTCCGATTTCGGAGGCAGATCCGCTCCATGGCCCGCACTATGCGGGTCATCGAACGACCAGATCGGCACCTGGGGCTTGCCCGGTACCTCCTTTTCCGTAGGAGGATGCCGGGTGATGCCGGGCGGCGGTACCGTCACCGGCGGAGCCGGGGGTCCCGACACGGGGACCGGAACCGCTCCCCCGTTGCCACACTGGCAGCGAGTGTTGCCCATTTCCCTAACTTCAGAGACAGGCTCCGTCCGTCCGTTCTCGAGCTTCCGCTCGACCGGCTTGCTCGTGTAAAGAAACACGATGTCGCCAGCCTCGACTGAACGGTCCGCTGTCGTGGCTACCACGCGTCCCTCCGTGAAATACGAGTTCTTCGTATACTCGGACGGGACGAGCAGCTGCACTCGGACGAACCCTTCGCCGCGCCGGACTCGATCGTAATCGACCTCCGGCAGGTTTTCCTTGGCGTACTGGAGATAGGCCTTGGCCCGCTCCGATCCGCTTTGTATCCAGCGCTTGAGCTTCGCTACCGTGCATACTGGCTCTTCCGAGACAGATGCCGCACCGCGATCCGTATTCATCGGCTTCTCGACCGTGAACGAGAACTGGCCCACTTGGTAGCCCTTCTCAATCAGGTAATTCGTTGCCGCCGTGCGCTCTGTCTGAGTGCCCGACGGTTCGTCTGATCCGGGGACGTCGCCGGGCTGGATAGCCTGGCTTTCCTCTCCGGTCACGCTGGCCTCGATAGCCTCACCTCCGCCGTTGACGGCGAAGATGGCGGCGATCAGCAGGACCACGACCAGCAGGGCGGACCCTGCGATCACGTACTTGCGCATGTCGCTGTGTGACTTTCCTCCTTTCGGAGGTTCACCTTTTGGCATTTACATCACTACTCCTTGGGTCGCTTCCCATACGGGACCATCCCGTGCGGGGGTCCTGCCCACGAACGAATCATGCGCACGATCCCCACACCGGATAAACAAAAAACCAACTTAACGGCACCGAAGTGCGTTTTGGTTGGTTTGTATTCGTTTTTCGACCAAGGAGGTATAAACCTTCTTGCAATGATGGTTGATCAGTCAGGTTGTTAACGTACTGCCCCGATTCGCTCGAAGCCTGCTACCATATACCGAAAAGATAGCTCTGTCAAGCGCTTTTTTCACTATCGGCGACCTGCCGCGCTACGGCGGCAGGGATTCATAGTAACAAGCTTTCGAGCATACACAATGACAGATGGAACGGATAAAAAGACAAGCCCGAGAGGGGCTTGTCTTTACGTTAGCGCCTGCGCCTGAATCTACTTCAGTTCGACGGTCGCGCCGGCGGCCTCGAGCTTCTTCTTGGCCTCTTCGGCCTCGTCCTTCGGAACGTCGGCCTTGACGTCCTTCGGGGCGCCTTCGACCAGGTCCTTGGCCTCGCCGAGGCCGAGGTCGGTCACCTCACGGACGGCCTTGATCACGTCGATCTTCTTGTCGCCCATCGCGGCCAGGTGGACGGTGTATGAAGACTTCTCGTCTTCCCCGCCGTCACCGCCTTCGCCGCCCGCGGCCGGCGCGGCGCCGGCTACGGCCACCGGAGCGGCCGAGACGCCGAACTTGTCTTCGATCGCGGAGACCAGGTCGGCCACCTCGAGTACGGTCATCTTTTCGACCTGTTCGACGATCTTGGTCACTTCCTTCGAGTACTCCTTGGAGGGCTTGTCGGCCTTTTCCTCGGGCTTGTCGCCCTCGGCCGGCTTCTCGTCCTTCTTCTCCTCGGCCGGAGCCTCGGGAGCTTCTTTCTTCTCTTCAGCAGCGTCGCCCTGCTGGTTGTTCTGGTCCTTCTGTTCGTCCTTGGCTTGTTCGTCTGCCATGTGAACCTCCTTGGTTAATTCGTTGGTAATTCCTCACGGGTCCCGGCGAAGCGGGGCGCCTGAGCAAGTACCTACGCCTTCTTCTCCTTTACCGCGGTCAAGGCGTACACCAGGTTGCGCGACACTCCCGACAGCCCGCTGGCCAGGTTACGCACCGGCGCGCTGATGCTGCCCATCAGCTTGGCGAGCAGTTCGTCGCGGCTCGGCAGGCTGGCCAGCTTGTCAATCACGCTGACCTCGACCGCTTCCCCGTCCACGAACCCGCCGGTCACCTCCAGCGCCTCGTGGTCTTTGGCGAAGGTGTGCACCGCCTTGGCGACGGCGACCGGATCCTCGAAGCCGAACGCCACCGCGACCGGACCGGTCGGCCGGTCCAGCTTCAGGCCCGCCTCGTTCGCGGCCTTGGTGAACAGCGTGTTCTTCACGACCTCGAACCGCATGCCGGATTCCCGTAGGCTCCCCTGCAGTTCTTGCTGTTCGCGCACGCCCAGCCCCTGGTAGTCGGCGAAGACGACCGCCTTCGCGTCCTGCAGTGCCTCGGTGAGCGCCTTGAGTACGACTTCCTTCTGTTCACGTGTCTTGGGCATATATCGTGGGTCTAAAAAATCCTTCGGTCGTCACCGAAGGCATACGTCAACACGAAGTGTTTCAGTATCTCCTGCGCAGCGCTTATTGGCGTTGGCCACGGTCTTCGGCGACAAGATTCAGTCTACGGAGCGATCGGGGCGCCGTCAACGCTCAGCGATCCGTTCGTAATCGACGTATTTGATCTTGTGGCCACCATCCTCGGCCGCTTCCGAGCGGACTTCCCTGAACGCGTCCTCGAACTCCGGGAAGAACGTGTCTGCGTCATGCGTGCCGGAGACTTGGGTCATGAGGATCCGGTCGGCGGACGGCAATACCAGCCCGTAAATCTCCGCCCCGCCGATGACGTAGGCTTCCGTGTCACGCTTGGCGGCCTCGGCGAGCGCTTCCTCGAGCGTCCCGACCACCACGGCGCCCTCGGCCCGGTAACCGTCCTGCCGCGTGATCACGATGCTCGTCCGACCGGGCAGCGGTATCCCGATCGACTCCCAGGTCTTGCGACCCATTACGATCGGGTGCTCTATCGTCAAAGCTTTGAACCGCTTGAGATCGGCCGGGACATGCCAAGGAATATTCCCTTCCTTGCCGATGCCGCGACCTTCGTCCATGGCCACGATCAGGTTGACGGTCAGGTTGTCGGGTTTGGCGATCAAGACTTCTTCGCGAACTGACGTCGGTCCTTTTCTTGGAAGCCGCCGGCGACGGTCAGCTCGCCTTTAATGATCGGATGCGGATCGTAGCCTTCCAGCGTGAAGTGTTCGGCCTTGACGTCGTCGAGTTCCTTGAGCTTCGGGTCGATTTCCAGACGCGGGAATGCCCGCGGTTTCCGCGACAGTTGCTCCTTCACCTGATCGACGTGATTCGAGTAGACGTGCGCATCACCGAAGGTATGGATGAAATCGCCCGGCTCGAGCCCGGCCAGGTGTGCCATCACTTGCGTGAGCATCGCGTAGCTGGCGATGTTGAACGGCACGCCGAGAAACATGTCGGCGCTGCGTTGGTAGAGCTGGCAGGACAACTTACCGTCCGCCACGTTGAAGTGGAAGAAGATGTGGCAGAGCGGGAAGCTGAGCGCCTCGCCCGGCAATGCCATCGAGTATAGATGTTCCGGATTCCAGACGGTGATCACCGAGTGCTTGCGCTGCGGAAAGTTGCGGATGTTGTCGAGCGCCCAGGCGATCTGGTCGATCGAACCGCCCCCCTTGCCATCGGGTCGTTGGCGCGGCCAGCGCCGCCACTGCTGACCGTAGATGTGCGGCAGCTCGCCGTACTTCTCGGCAAACTTGGCGTCGTCCGCGATCTTCTGGATGAAATCTTCCTTGTTGAGTTCCGGGACCTTCCCCGCTTCGGACAACTTCACGTAATCCTTGTACGGATAGTCGTCCCAGATGTGGACTTTGTTGTCGACCAGGTACTTGATGTTCGACTGGCCGGTCAGGAACCAGACCAGCTCGTGCAGGACGCCGTTCCAGTAGACCTTCTTGGTGGTCAGCAGCGGAAACCCCTCGCTGAGATCGAACCGGATCTGCCGCCCGAACACGCTGGTCAGGCCGGTGCCGGTGTTGTGGTCCTTCTTTTCCGAGCCGTTCTGCAGGATATCCTTCAGGAGATCCAGATACTGGTATTCGGGATGACGCAGGTTTTGGATACTTCCTTTGGCCATGGCTGGTTACCCGAGTGAGCCGACCAATAGATACGCGCCGAAGCCAACCGCCAAAAAGACGATGAGCTTGATGATCGTCTGATGCTGTTTCGGTAAGTCATTGAATGACTTCATGAGGTGCCTTTCCTTTTATTCGATCGTGAACGTCTTCTCAGTTCGATAATACTCCGGCCAATGTTCGTTGTAATACTCGAACATCCGGCCGACGCGCTCCTGGGAGAGCTCCTCCATGCCGAGCTTTTCCAGCTCCGCGACGATCGCTTTCCGCGCCTGCGTCGCCTGGTCTGAATCGGGCACGAGCTTCTCGATCTCCGCGACGTACCCGTAGCCAGCGTTCCGGTCGATGCAGACGGTGTAACCCTTGTAGGCGTACTCCACGCGTTCGCGCGACCACTTGGAGAGGAAGCCGTACCCTGCGGAACGGATCGCTTCGTCCAGTGTGTCGATGTCGGGAGCGGTAGTCTCGTACTCGCCCTCCAGGCGCTCGAGGGCGTGCTGGTCATCACCGTCGCCCTTGGCCGCCTTGATCACGAGCAGGATCCGGCCGTCCGCGTCGCGGGTCCGGAGTGCGTACGATTGGGTTTGGTCAAGGATCTGCTTGAACGCGGCCAAGTCGCCGTCGCTCAGGAATCCGCTCACGGCATCCGTGACCTTGTCCGGGTCCGCGTCCGAGTCGAAATAGTGGTTGAGCTGGTTCGACCGCGCCGTCTCCTTGAATTTGGCGTCCGCCCGTCGCAGCTTGGCGACGAAACCCTCGGCCGCGTCCTTGCTGCCCAGCAGCGTCTTCACCTCGACCTCGAAGAGGTTCGCGGTCGGCATCAGCGCAAGGTCGCTTTCTTGGGTTTGCGGGTCGCGAGTTTCTTCAGGCCTTTCTTGGCGGCCTTCGGTGCGACGGTCTCCATGTCCCGTCCAATCTGGCTTCCCTTTGGTTCTCGCTGCCGGACGTACTTCGCGCTGGCCTTACGGCTGTACTCGACTTCCACGGCGCTCGAGACCTTCTCGAACACCATCTGGCAGAACCGCATCCCAGGATAGAGGAGAATCGGGATCACGCCGATGTTGGTGATCTCCAGCACGACGTTGCCTTGGAAGCCGGGGTCGAAGTGTCCGGCCGTGGAGTGGATCACGATGCCGAGGCGGCCCAGCGAGGAGCGTCCCTCGAGCCGGCCGGCGATGTCATCCGGCAGCTCGATGTATTCCTCCGTGACGCCAAGCACGAATTCGCCCGGATGGAGCACGAAACCGCGGGGCCCGTTCGGTGAGTGCGGCAGGAGCGGTTGCTGCTCCTCCTTCGAGTTGAGGTCCACGACGGTGGTGTGCGTATTCTGGGTCTTCGGGTCCTGAGGGTCGATGAACGGCGTCGACGTCGGCTTGAAAACGCGGAACTGGGCACCGAGCTTCAGGTCCAGGCTGGTCGATCCGAGCTGGACGTCGAAATCCGGTTCGGGCTTCACCGTGATCCGACCGTCTGCGAGCTGCTTCTTGATGTCTCGGTCGGAGAGGATCATTGCGCCGCTTCCCCTACGCCGCCGCGGTTATCGTGTCGGGATTCACCCGCACCCCCGGCCCCATCGTCGAGGCCAGGGTGACGCTACGGATGTACGTGCCTTTGGCGTCGGACGGCTTGGCGTCCCGGACGGCTCCGAAATAGGTCGCGACGTTCTTGGCGAGGTCCTCGGCCTTGAACGAGGTCTTCCCGACGCCGGCGTGGATGGTCGCGTCCTTGGCGACCCGGAACTCGATGCTGCCGGCCTTCACTTTCTTGATCGCACCCTCGACGTCTTCGGCCACGGTGCCGCTCTTCGGGTTCGGCATCAGGCCCTTCGGCCCGAGTACCTTGCCGAGCTTGCCGACCTCGGCCATCTGGTCCGGCGACGCCACGGCAACGTCGAACCCGGTCCAGCCGTCCTTGAGCTTCTTGAGGGTATCTTCGTCCGAGACGAAATCGGCGCCGGCCTTCTTCGCCGCGGCGGCCTTGGCGGACGCCACGAACGCCATCACCTTGAGCTTCTTGCCGGTGCCGGCCGGTAGCTGCACGGTGCCGCGGACACTCTGCTCCGCTTCCCGCGCGTCGATGCCGAGCCGGATGTGTATCTCGACCGTGCCGTCGAACTTGGTCGTGCTGGTCTTCTGGACGAGCGCGACCGCCTCGTCGAGACCGTATTGCTTGCCGTCCTCGACCTGCTCGGCGGCGGCGCGGTACCGCTTGCCGCGGAACTGCTCACCGGGATGGCGGGCGGGGGCGGCCACGGCCTGGGTGGCCGCTGTCTTGGCCGGTGCGCTCTTGGCAACCGGATTCTTCGGCGCAGCCTTGGGAGCCGCGGCCTTCGTTGCAGCCGGCTTCGCCGCTGCGGATGTCTTCTTTGCTTCTGCCATGATGATTTGCGGTGCCAGCGCCCCTGCTGCGGAGCTCCCGCGATTACTTATTCAGTCTACCCGAATCCGGCGCCCGGGTTCTCCTCAGCTGGGGATGCTACTTCTCGACCGTCACGCCCATCGAACGGGCGGTACCGGCGATGATCTTCTTGGCCGCCTCGAGATCGTTCGCCGAGAGGTCTTCCATCTTCTCCTTGGCGATTTCCTCGAGCTGCGACTCCTTGATCTTGGCGACCTTGTTCTTGAGCGCGTTATCGCTGCCCTTGCCGAGCCCGATCGCCTTCTTGATCAGGATCGCGGCCGGCGGCGTCTTGGTGATGAACGTAAACGTCCGGTCCTCGAAGATGGTCATCTCGACCGGGACGATCGTGTCGCCCATCTGCTTAGTCTGTTCGTTGAACGCCTTGCAGAAATCCATGATCTGGATGCCGTGCGGCCCCAGGGCGGTACCGACCGGCGGGGCGGGATTCGCCTTCCCGGCCGGGATCTGCAACTTAACGACGGTCATTACTTTCTTAGCCATATCTCTTACTTACCTTTCAAAGTCACTTCAAGTTTAGCGATTTCCGAGTCACGCAATACTTTCAAAGGATTTTCTCCGTCATCAATCCGACGCGAAAGTTCTTCTAATGTCGATTCCGGCATCGAACCAATCAAGGTTTTCAAGGCTTCCCGATCTTCTTCGGGAAACTCGACGCCATACCGATTCGTCACCTCCTCATAGGCCTCAACGGCGCGTGCGGCCATCAGCTCTACGGCCATTTGTTGACCGGCAGTACGAGTCTCGGCACTCATTAGAAATTCCTCGCTTCCGAGCTATAGTCTACGCCGGGTCCCATGCCTCGGAATTCGTCATCCACGGACGTTCGAGATGCTTCACGGATCCGATGCGGCGGATCGACCGGTTCGCCTGCCGCGATGGCACGGGCTCGTTCCAAGCGTTCCCCTTGCGGGCCAGCCAGCGCTTCATCTAGATCCGCCTGATGCAGGACCGGAACTTCGGTGGCCTCCTGCCCGCGGCGCACCTCGGCCCGGGCCTCTTCCATTGTGACCCGCAGCAGCGTGTCATCCATATGCCGATCCATGTCGTTCATATCTTCCTCACTTGCTTAGCCATCAGTGCCTCCTCCTGACTGTTTCATACGTCCTTCTGCAGGATCGTAGCCGTACCGTTCTTGCCAAGACTTGCGCGACCTCTGAATCAACTGCTGGATTTTGGGATCGGCTGACGCGCGCTCATAGTCACCTCTATCGATAACGCCAACAAATCTAGGCTCAGACGCCTCATGACCAATTCGCTTGTCAATCTCGCTCATATCTTCCTCACTTGCAGGAAGTCGAGCTCGACCGGAGTCTCGCGGCCGAACATGTTCACGAGTACCTTGATCTTGCCCTTCGACTTGTCGACCTCGTCCACCTGTCCGTCGAAGTCCTTGAACGGCCCGTCGACGATGTTCACCGCCTCGCCCTTCTCCAAGTCGACCTCGTAGGTCGGCTCCTCGACGCCCATCCGTTGCTTGATCGTCTTGACCTCATCGTCACTCATCGGAGTCGGCGTGGTGCCGGTGCCGATGAAGCCGGTCACGTTCGGCGTGTTCCGGACCACGAACCAGGAATCCTCGGTGACGATCATGTCGACCAGGACGTAGCCCGGGAAGATCTTCTTGTCGACCGTCTTGCGTTTGCCGTGCTTGATCTCGATCTGCTTCTCGGTCGGCACGATCACGTCGAAGATCTTGTCGGCCATGTCCATCGACTCGATCCGCTGGCGGAGGTTTTCCGCCACCCGGTCTTCGTAACCGGAGTAAGTGTGGATCGCGTACCAGGATCGGTCTGTGGCTGGTTGTCTGGGCATGTTATTTCGTAGGTTGGGGTACTTGTACGGGTTGCTCGCCGGGCGGGATCTGGGCCGGCGGGACGTTCTGGGCGCCGCCGCCATCGGTCGCGTCCAGCACGGACTCGAGGCCTTGGTTGAGGCCGTAGTCCACCACTCCCATGAACGCTCCGAACAGGATCGTCACGATCACGACGACCGTGGTGAGCCGGACCGTCCGGCGCCGCGTGGGCCAGACGACTTTGCTAAGCTCTACCCGCGCTTCTTTAAGAAACGAAAAAATCTTTCGCACGGGCTAATCATACCCCATTGTTCCGCGGCTTCGCCAGGGTTTCGGCCGGGGCTGGTACGATGTCGGCGTGACGCCGTACGACGAAATCTCATTCGGGAGCCATCCCGACCGGCCGTATACGTTCATCAACATGGTGGCGACGGTCGATGGCAAGGCGGTCGATCCCGGCACGCGGCAAGCGCCGTCCGGCGGACCGCACGACCGGCAGGCATTCCTGGCTTTGCGCGCCCATGCCGACGTGCTGATCTACGGCGCGACCACCGGCAAGGACGTGCCGCCGGAAGAGTTCTTGGACGCCGACTTCCAAGCCGCGCGGAAGAAGGCGGGCCGGGATCCTCTGATGAAGTTCGTCCTGCTCTCGCACGGTGGACACCTTTCGACCGCCGACAAGATCTTCGGCAATCCGGACTTCACGCCGATCGTCTACGTACCCGAAGGCGTCGAGCTGGAACTGAAGAACGCGGACGTCCGGCACGCCGGACGCGGTGGCGGGCTCGACGTCGCCGCCATTGTGCAAGAGCTCAAACGGGACGGAGCCGACATCGCGATCTGCGAAGGTGGCCCGACCACCAACGAACCGTTCCTGCGGGACGGCCTGATCGACGAGTTCTTCCTGACCGTCTCACCGCGGATCCTCGGCGGCAACGCGGTCCTGACCGCGGTGGAAGGCGAGGTGCTCCCGCCGGAACGCGGCAAGCTGGAACTGGTTTCCGCGGAGCCCGCGGGTGACGAAGTATTTCTGCGGTACCGCGTGAGCGTTAAATGACGATGAGTTTTTTAACTGCGCTCTGGAAGGGATCGATCCGTCAGAGTGTCACTGATTCGCAACAGTAGGGCTTCCTTTTTTTCTCCATCAGGAAGACTTTGGGTCCTCCTTAGGGCCTGGCCAAGTAAATCAAGGTTGCCCGTGCGAGCTGCGTCTTCGACAAATAAATCGACTGATGTCTTGCCCTGGATTTGCGCGGCTTCTCGAGCACTGACAGCAAGCGCTCTATTCACGGGCTCGACTGCATCCGCAAATTGCTGCAGACGAGTGCGTCTACCACGAACATCCATTTGCAGGATTAAAGACAGCGATTCTTCTAGCGCTTCCTCTGAACCGGAACTAATTCCCGCTTTCCTCAAGGCGACAGAGCGACAGCCGTGAGATTCTATTTGCCAAGCTGTCTCAAGGGCGAATTCGGGTACGACAGGTGCAGACACTCCCACCAATCGGCATAAACGGGCTTGCTGATTTGATCGATCAGAATGCTCGTTGATGGTTTCACGGATCCCTTCAAAGAACTCAATCCTACCGCTGGCGGTTGCGACTTCGAGTGCAAGATCAAGTTTCTGAGAAAATGCCTCTTCTTGCGACCCCTGCCCTAAAGGAAGTTCTTTAATGAGGTCGAACGCCTTGTCGGCGTCAACCTCGGCAAACCCACGAATGAGTTCACGGGCACTATTGGGGCCTGCACCCTCGAGCTCCTTTCTCCAGGCACCTGGTCCTTCCGTGTCGAGCTCGATAAACTTTCTACCCATAACAAAGAAGAGTAGCAAAAAGTAACTTAGTCACGCAACTTTTCTTTCTAGAAGTCCCCGACGAAACTGATCTCCGGCTCCAGCGCGTAGCCGGTCTTTTCCTTCACGACCTTCTGGACATGTTCGATCAGCTTCCGGACGTCCTCAGCCGTGGCGTTCTCGACGTTGAGGATGTAGTTGGCGTGGTGGTCCGAGACCTCCGCCCCGCCGATCCGGTGCCCCTTCAGGCCGCATTGGTCGATCAGCCGTCCGGCCCCGACCCCCTTGATCTTCCGGAAGATGCTGCCGGCGCTCATCTGAACCGCGTTCGCCGGATGGACGCGCCTCCGCCAGGCCAGGTTCTCGACGGCGACCTCTTCGACGTCCTCCGGCGTGGACTCCTCGAGCGTGAACGTCACTTCCAACACGATGTGGTCGTTGTCGTGCAGGACGCTGGTGTCGTACCCGAACCGGAAGTACTCCTTGGTGACGTGACGCCGCTCGCCGTCGGCCAGGATCGTCGCGCCCTCGACGATTTCCGAGATAAAGCGGGTCTGCTCGTGAGGATATGAGAGGAAGTGCAGGTTCTGCCACATCGCGCCGCCGACGGTGCTCGGGATGCCTTTGTAGTGCTCGAGTCCGGAAAGGCCGCGCTTGGTGGTGGCGTCGATCAGCTCCGCGATCGTCGCGCCGGACTCCGCTTTGAGCAGACGCTCCTTGAACTCGAAATGCTTCGCCTCGTTCTTGATCACTACGCCGCGGAACCCGCCGTCGCCGAACAGGATGTTCGCTCCGCTGCCGAGCACGAACCACTCGTAATCCTCGGACTCGGCCCACTCGATCGCCTGCTGCAGCTCGTTCGCCGACTTCGGCACGACGAAGTAGTCCGCCGAGCCGCCGATCCCGAAGGTCGTGAACCGGGCCAGGTTGACATCGCGTTGGACTTTCGGTGTTTCTTCCATCAACTAGATGGTACCGGACTATGCTTGCTCGAGCAGGAACGAGACCAGGAAACCCAGCGTCGTCGCGAAGGCAACCCAGCGGCCGCCGTCCTCATATGCCTGCGGCAACATGTTGTCCACCACCAACCCGAGCACCGCTCCGGCGGCAAAAGATTGGATCGCGGCCAGCGTGGCCGGGTTCATGTCTCCCAGCGCCGCCCCCAGCGGTACGAACCATACCAACCCTGCGGCGACCGCCAACCAGGTAAGGAAGATCCGTTTGCTCGACTCCTTTCCCTGCCGCAAGTCCTCGGATCCCACCAGGGCTTCCGGGAAGTTCGAGATCATGATCGCCAGCAAAAGCGGCGCGGAGGCGGTGCCGAGCGCCAAGGTCGTGCCGAGGGCGACGTTCTCGGGGACGCCGTCGATCGCGGCGCCGGCCAGCAACAAGGTCCCTCCCCTCCGTCCGCGCTGCCGGACTTCCCGGAAGACCAGTTGGTTGAGCAAGATGTACCCTGCCGCCCCGAGCAACATCCCGATGGACGCGGCGGCGGCTCCGCCGTATTCGAACGCCGTGCCGAACAGGTCGAAGGTCAGGGCGGCGATGAACGTCCCGGCCGCGAAGGCCAGGATCGCTGCGGTGGTCCGCTTATGCAGACGTACCCTGGTGCCGATCAACGGAGCGATCACCAAAGGCGCGACCGCCGCGACGCCTAGTAATATTGCTTTTTCCATGCCCGCTACTCCGCGATCTGTCCGCCGTCCACGACGAGGATCGCGCCGTTGACGAAGTCGGACTCATCTGCAGCCAGGTAGGTCGCGGCATAGGCGATGTCGTCCGGCTCGCCGAGCCGCGGGTACGGAATCGCCGCCTTGAACTGCGCGGTGGCCTTGGGATCTTTCAGGAACGGGTCGGTCATCTTGGTCTTGATCACGCCGGGCGCGATCGCGTTGACGTTGATCCGCTTGGGCGCATACTCTAACGCCGCTTCCTTGGTCAGCGTCACCACGCCGCCCTTGGCCGCACAGTACGCCGCGATCTGCGGGAAGCCGATGATGCCGGCGATCGAGGTGATGTTGATCACCTTGCCCTGGCTCTTGTCTTTGCCCTTGCCGGCCTTTTCCATTTCCGGGATCGCGTACTTCATGCCGAGGAACGTCCCCTTGAGGTCGACCGCCAGCACCTGGTCCCACTGCGCTTCGGTCATCTCCTCCAGCGGATGCATCTCGACCACGCCGGCGTTGTTGACGAGGATGTCGAGCTGGCCGAATTTCTTGACCGTCTCGGCGACCATCCGCTTGTTGTCGGCGGCGCTGCTGACGTCGGCTTGGATCGCCAGTGCCTTGCCGCCATCCTTCTCGATCTCCTTCACGGTCTCCTCGCAGCTCTCGACGTGATGCCCCGCGCAAACCACGGCGGCGCCTTCCTTCGCGTACATCTTGGCGATCGCTTTGCCGATGCCGCTGCCGGCTCCGGTGACGATCGCTACTTTGTCTTTCAGTCTCATTTCAACCTCATGGTGTATTTCCGTTAGATGCTACCGTGCAGATTCTGTGATGTTCTTCACGATCTGTTCGAAGTCCCCCGAGACCTTGTCGTACGCCCGCGCGTCCGTCTGAAAGTCGAGCGTATACGTGTGGTCGGGAGTCGGAACGACGACATGGAGGTTTTCAAAGACAGCGGCACCCGGCTCGCCTTGCTCGGTATAGCGGATCTTCACGACGTCGTATCCGCCAACCTTGGCAATCTCCTGTTTTACGAGCTTGAATCCGACGATCTTCTTTCGATAGGCGGCGATGATCGGCTTAGACAACGTCTTGATGTCGAAGTCCTTGACGAGCTTGCCTTCGAGCACGGTTACCACCACTCGCGCACTGGGATCGTCCCGTTTGGCCCGCAGGACGAAGCTCGGCGCACGGAGGTCGTTCTGGAACGTCTGTCGTTGCCATCCCTCGGGAAGCGACAGGTCTTCCCGAACCTGCTGCACGTCGGAAGAAATCGTTACTTGTTCGGGCTGCGCGACCGAATCGCCACCAGTACCGTCGCGGCCAAACAGCATGAATATGCCGGTCGCCAATAGCAACCCGATCGCCACGGCAACCAGATATCGGAATACCGGACTCTGGAAAACGGATGTGGAGTGTGAGTTTGGCATGGTCAATCGAACGGCCTCAGCGTAAGCGAAGAAAAGAAAACCGTAAAGTTTTCCTGATAGTCCGCCAGCCGATCCCGCGGCGCATCACAAAACGCAAAAGTTGTCGCGGTATCCGTCGTTACCACGAGTTCGGATCGGGCGATGACCTGTTGTTGCTCCTGGTAGCTGATGTCCATCAGCACTCCCTGGTGATCCACTTCGACCTCGACGGTTTCCGAGCCGATCAGTTTGGCGTCGGGATTATTCCGCCTAATGGCCTTCATCGTGCCTTCTTCCAGATATTCCGTCGCGACTTGGCCGCCGGTGGTCCGTGGCGTCTGTGAAATATAGCATCCGCTAGAGGTATCGCCGGCCGGCCGATATCCGTATATGAAGCTCGGGTTCTGGCGGGCCAGTTCGCTGCGCCCAATCGGGACGAACCGCTTGTCGATATCGAAGGAGATGCCAAGTGATTCGTCCTGGACATGGTTGACCGAATCGTCGCGCAGTACCAGGTACAGCACGACGGCCACCACCAACAATCCGGCCACTCCGGCGGTGATCAGTAATCTGGTGCGGATGCGGTTGCGGTTTCGCTGCTGAGCGGCCATGTCCCCATTGTGCACAAAAAACCAACCAATACTAAAACTAAAGCACCTCCCGCGAGGGAGGCACCTTAGACTACTTTCCGGTGGAGTACGGATTAGTTGTTGAGCTGCTGCCAGTCCGTGCCGTCACAACCGAAGAAGTTGTTCGCGACATCGATCCGCAGGTCGCCCTTGTTGCTCGCGCTGCAGGTACCGCTGGCGTCCGCGCCGTCTACCAGCGTGGAACCGTGGGCCGGAGCCTGCAAGCTTGTCGCTCCCGAGAAGTCGACGTCGCCGATCACGGTAAGGTTCTTACCGCTGGCCAGAGTGAGGCCGGTGCTGGCAATCGTACCCACCAGGGCGTCCGTCTCGGCCGCACCGCCGACGTGGAACTGAATCTGGTCCTCAGCCGCCAAACGGATGCGTCCCGTGCCGACATTGCTGTCGACAGCCGTGATCCGGATGTGGTTGGAGCCTTGGAATTCCAAGTCCATATCCTCATTGGAGCCCCAAATCGCGCGGGTCGTTTTGGCACCCGTGCCGCCGGTATCGTCGAAGACGGCATTGTAGAAGACGCCGGCATACGACTCGGATGTCGAATCCGCCGTGCCGTCGCCGGTGGTGTCAGACGGACCACGCAGTCGGAACGACGTGGCGTTATCCTTGATCGCCCGAATGACGCCGTTTACGTCGAGACCAGCCATCGTGAAGCTATCGGTGTTGCGAAGCTCCGAGTCAGAAACGGCGTTGGCGCCGATGTCAATCGAGCCGATGGACTGATCAGAGATTTCCGAAGTGCCAACCGCGTTGGCCCCGATGTCGATCTTTTGGATCGATTGGTCACGGATCTCCGAAGTACCGACCGCCTGTGCGGCGATATCAATCGATTGGATCGACTGATTAACGATCTTGGCGCTGTTAACCGTGTTGTTATAAAGGTGGGCTGGGTGGTTAGCGTGGCCATAAGCGGAAGGTACGGCCACGACCGCTGCCGCCGCCAGACCCAAGCCCACGCTTGCTCCTAGTTTTTTAATACTTTTCATCTATATATCACCCCCTTCCTGTTGAAATTGTCAGATAAATAAAGCAACTAGGGCAGCCCAACATCACCACGTTAACCGGCCGTTGCGTCATTCCAATGATCCTGCGTCCGCGCGATTCGATCCGAGTGACATTACTTTTTCGAACTGAATCTTACCCCACTCGATGGTTAGTAGCTTGATGAGTGAATCATACGTCACATTTGTTTATGTTGTAAACAAATGTATAGCCATACGGTTAGCGTATGGCTATCGATGAAGAGCGGTTCTTCAATGAATTAAGTCGGCGCATAGCGAAAGCTCGCAAGAGCCAATCGCTTTCCCAGGAGGCCCTTGAAGCCAAGTCTAACGTAGACAGGGTCGCGATAGCCTACATCGAGCAAGGGCACCGCAAGCCGACCGTCACGACCGTCTATCGGCTGTCAAAGGGGTTAGGCATCAAGCTCGAGAACCTTTTCAAAGGCTACTGAAGATTATGTTGCAGGGGCGTCACCACGACCTCGCGTTCGCGCGGTCCGCTGAACTCGAACAGGACGACCCGCTGCCACGTCCCGAGCTGGAGTTTGCCCCGGGCGACCGGCACCGTCACCGACGGCCCGACCAGCGAAGCGAGGATGTGGTCCGGCATATGCGACGGATCGTGCGGGTGGCGGAAATCGAGCCGCGGCACCATCTGTGTCAGCGCGTCGAGGTAATCAAGGTCGGTGCCGCCCGGGTCGAGATCGGCGGTACTGAGCCCGACCGTCGTGTGCTTCACGAACGCGTGCACCGTGCCGGCATGACCTTTGGGAATTTCTGCAGCCAACCGATCGGTAATGTCGATCACTTGCTTCGATTCCTGACTGGAAATCTTGAATAAACTCATTGGAGAAGATTGCATCGGTAGTATACGACTTACCCCCGCTTCCTTTTTGGAGATTTGCACGAATCGCCGGCAGCGGCTGGCGAGTACCATGCGGACACTTAAGCCAAGGGGGCGTACATGTTCAAAGACTCAAAAGCGTTCAGCAGTTTCTCGGTAAACGACCTGGCCAAAGCCGAGGAATTTTACGGGAAGACGCTCGGCCTAAACGTCAGCAAAGACGACAAGATGGGAATTCTCAACCTGAACTTCCCGGGCGGTGGACAGACGGTGATTTATCCCAAGGGCGACCACGCCCCGGCGACGTTTACGGTGCTCAACTTTCCGGTCGGTGACATCGAAAAAACGATCGATGAGCTCGCCGCCAAGGGCGTGCAGCTCGAGCATTACGACGAGGGTCCGGCTAAGACTAATCAGAAAGGGATTGCCGGCGGCGACGAGGGGTTCGGCCCGAAAATCGCCTGGTTCAAAGACCCGGCCGGGAATATCCTGGCGGTAATGACCGAAGGCTGATTCAAATCGCGGGATGACATGCGATTCCGGGACCGAATCGACGCCGGAAAGCAGCTCAGCGCAAAGCTCACGCAGAAGCTGAAAAGTTACGCCGGGCAGCCGGTGGTGGTCTACGCGCTGCCGCGCGGCGGTGTGCCGGTGGCGGCGGAAGTGGCGCGGGCACTCAGCGCGCCGCTCGACTTGGTGATCCCGCGGAAGGTCGGCCACCCGCTGTCGCCGGAGTATGCGATCGCGGCGGTCACCGAAGCCGGCAAGGCAATCGAAAACGAGTCGGAAGTGGCGATGATCGATCCGGTCTGGTACCGAAGGGCGGTTCGGAACGAACGCGCCGAGGCGAAGCGCCGGCGCGAGGCGTATCTCGGGAAACGGAAGCCGGTGTCGCCGCGAGGCAAGGTGGCGATTCTGGTCGATGACGGGATCGCGACCAGCCTGACGATGCGCGCCGCGGTCGCGGATTTGCAGACCCGCGGTCCGAACGCGATCGTAATCGCGGTGCCGGTCGCGCCGGCCGATGCGGTCGCCAATCTCGCCGCCGCGGTTCAGGACGTAGTGGTCTGCGAGCAGCCGATCCAATTCCTCGGTTCAATCGGCGCATACTATGACAAATTCGACCAGACTACGGACAAGGAAGTCGTTCGGTTGCTTACCCCAACTTGACCGTCTCGCCTTCGAGCAATTCCTTGGCATCGTTGACGCCGTCCTTCTGTATTACCAGATCGACCTCGACCCCGTCGACTTGCGCCAATTCCGCGATCGCGTTCTGCAAACCGATTTGGCCGCTTTTGATCCGCTGCTGGGTCTCGCGAAGTTCCTCCTCGAGCTGCCAGCGCGCCCGCTCCAACGGTGACGGCTCCTCGATCAACGACATGAAGTTTTCGAGTGATTTCTGCTCTGTCGGATCTTCTTCAAACACCGACCGGAACCCTTTGACCCGCACCCGGATTTCCTGCCTGGCCGCAGTCCGGTGTTGCTTCCGCAAGTAGCAAGTCGCCAACCGCAAGAGTTCGGTCCTGACTAACTCATCCGCGTTGTCCGGATCCACAACCTTGGCATACTTTTTGACGGGCGTGATCGCCCGGCCGACTTCCTTGGCCACGCTGAACGGCAAAAGCTGATCATCCGTGAGTTCCCGAATTTCAACCGGCAGGTCAACGAAATTCAGAGCATCGCGTAACGCATCCACGCCGATACAATGTTTGCTCGCGAATTCTTTCCGGGACATTCGCGGCACCGTGCCTTTCGCTTCCTCCTCTTTCTGCCAAAACCAGGCCTCGGCCATTAATATCGCGGTGTTTTGTGGCGCGGGCGCGGCGTGAAGATTCTCTTCGGTCTGGCGCGTAACAATTTCGTCGACCGTCGTGACTCCGTCAAGAATGCGCGCCCACTCGTAGTAATTGCTCGGTTTACAACCGATGCTTTCGGCATCGGCCTGGCAAGCCTTAAGACGTGAATGTCCGGCAACCAGCAGCGCGAACATTTCGCCGGACTCGCCGGACTCGTCCACTGGTACGAACTCATCGATACGGGCCCCGCTTCGCCAGGCCCGGTTCGTGAAGTCGATGTAGTCTTGGATTTGCTCCCGCGTCAGGATCGTGACCAGCAAGGCGTTGTCCAAGCTGCGTCGGGAGATGGAAGCGTTGAGTTCCCGCTGGACCGGATTGGACCCGTTCCGATGTTGGGCGCAAATGTTGATTTTGTCGACCGGTAGCTGGACGACATGATAATCGTCCGGGCGGTAGATGAACTCCGGTGCTTCCTCGGCCGAATCGTCGGCACTTTCGTGTAAACCCTCACCGCCGTTGAAGTCGAAATCATAAAAATCACCGATTCCTTCCCCCTGATCGACTTGTCTGTCCTGTTTCATCTGGTTGTTGGTATCCGCGGTTTACCTGTTCTGAATATAACAGGATGCGAACCCACCGGTTTTCCCGATGTGGATACGTGGGTTTTATCTTGTTGTCTGCCTTTGCAGGGGCGGAGGGATTCGAACCCCCGACACCGGGTTTTGGAGACCCGTGCTCTGCCAGACTGAGCTACGCCCCTAGGAGTGAGGGAAATGCAAAGTTTACTTTAGCATTTCCGAGCGACGACGGAGCGTATGCAATACGCCCCTGGGTACTCAAATAATACAGGCTGCGCGGCCGGACTGCCGAGCAGCTACTTCGTCTCTTTGTGCAGCATGTGCTTCTTGCAGCGCTTGCAGAACTTCTTGATCTCCAAGCGCTCCTGCGTGTTCCGCCGGTTCTTGGTGGTGTGATAGTTGTGCTCCTTGCACTCCGTGCATTCGAGCGTGATCACCGGTCTGATGTCCTTAGCCATACCGAATTACGATATCATGAATCCGCGTCATCCCGCGCCCTTAGGACGCCGGACGGCCAAGCCGCCTTAGCTCAGCTGGCCAGAGCAACTGTTTTGTAAACAGTAGGTCCTCGGTTCGAATCCGAGAGGCGGCTCATTCAGCCGTAGAATTGCTCCGGATCAATACCGGCTTCTCTCATCTTTTCGGCAGCTTCTTCAAGCAGGGGATTCAGTCGATCCCATACGTGGTACTCAACTGCCATCAACCCAAGCGGATGTCCCGTAGCTTCGTCCAGGAGATCGGCGGCTGCGCCGCTTCGATCTACCTTGAGTAAACGAACGTACTCACGGTTCAGTGGCCCTACTTGATCCTTCTCAGCCAGAGCCTCTTTAATCTGTCCAACGAACTCTTCATTATCATCCAAGAACTTCACCCACACATCGCCAAGATCTTCAGCCTTCCCTAAGTAAACTTCGTAGAATTCGTTCCTTTCGCCGCCCACTTCTAGATGCCGCAGTTGCGAAAACAACAAATAGAAGTTGTTTCCGAACTGGATGGTACGCTCCCGGGTTTCCACTCGCGGATCATCCATTGGAACTTTAGGAGCGTTCGCCGCTAACTCCCGCATTTCCGCGGAGGGTTCCAGCGGCTCGGCTCCGTCATGACCAGATTCAGGCGCATGCATAGCTAGTAACTTTACCGTAATAAAGCCATTTTTTCAAGATTGTGCTGGGAGAGGGATTCGAACCCCCGAAGACATAAGTCGCCTGGTTTACAGCCAGGTGCGTTTGGCCGCTTCGCTATCCCAGCGTGTTGTTAATACTACCCTGAGCCGAGAGGCGGATTCGAACCGCCGGCCTCCCGCTTACCATGCGGACGCTCTAACCAACTGAGCTACCTCGGCAATTGCTTCAGAATCCATTGTTGCAGATTACGGTTGAAATAGTACACACTCAGAACTCCGTATAAGCACCTTCTTTTGTAAGTGCCGGTGGATTGGGATGGCGAAACACGCGGGGGATAGAACTGCTCAGGCTTCATTCCTAGTTCATTAACCCAATATGAAAGCGCTACGTCTGGATCAAGGTCATTGAAAATCTGGATATTGAAGCATAAGTCGTCCGGGTTAACACCACAGATCCTAGTGAGAAACTTGAGAAATACCCGAATCAAGTAGGGGTCAGTATTTCCTAAGCGAACTTGGTTTTTGCTAGCCTTGTTTCCTTCACCCCAATACAGCCCGACCCCTAAACCATACAATCGCCACTCTTCCTTGGTCCGTGGCATCTTGACAGTAAATGGGTCTCCGTTCGGGTTATTTTTAAGATAAATCGCGTCGCTGATGGAACGCCGCTTGATGCCATACTTGTCCATCCAGTAGACGACCTTATGTTCCGAGCATCCCAAAGCCAGCGATATATCGCGCATCGACGCCCCTCCTCTGTAGCGCTCCCGAAGGTCCTTTTCGGGAAGCATACAAGCATTATATCACAAGCAGGCTAGTTTTGCGTGCGAGTGTTTTACTCGATCCCAAACCGCGCGCTCAACGCCCGGTACTCCTCGCCGTATCTGCCGGCCAGCGCGTTACAAAGATCCATCCGGCAACGCACGACTTCCCGCAAGGTTTCGTCCTCCGGTATGGATTCCGGATCAAGGCCCGCTGTTCTCTGATCGATATATTTTTCAAGAATGCGCCGCTGCATCTCCAGCTCTTCTCGCGATTCCGGCAAATGCCCTTCCTGAGCCATCACGAATTCCGCGGCCCGCTCTAACTTCTGGGGATCCAAATCCCCAAGCACGGACTCGAAGTATCGCTCCGACATTACTTCTTCAGGACTTTGTTGAGCTGGGTCCGGCCCTTTTTGTCGGACAGCAGCCGTTCGACCTCGGTCAGCCGGTTGAGGACGAAGAAGTTCCGCGGGTCGAGCTTCTTGGCGGCCTCGAACGCCTCCTTGGCGTCGTCGAGCTGGCCGAGCTGCTGGTAGACCTGGCCGATCCGCGTCATGTACTTGATGTTCTTCGGCTGCTGGACGAGGATCTTCAGGCAGGCTTCCTCGCAGCGCTCGTATTCGCGGTCCCGCCAGGCCTGGTCGGCCTCGGAGGAAAGTTGCTCGAACGTGCCGGACTGGTGCCGGGTGGCGTCGACGTAAGCCGGCTGGCTCGGCCGGGCCGGGACGCTGGTGACCCGTTCGCCGGGCGCGCGGACCGCGGCCGGTTGGGCCGACCGGGCCGGCGTTTCGTCCGGCTGGGACGGCGCGGCTTCGGCTCCGATTTCGGCTCCGGTGTCGGAATCGACGTCGGTATCGGTGCCGGCAGCGTCGCCTTGCGCCGCGTCGCCCGCGAAGATCGGACTGTCGTCTTCTTCGTCCCCTCCGCCGGTGTCCGCCACCGTCGGCTCGTCGGAAATCGGTTTCTTCTTGAACAGGCCGCCGGCCATCTCGGTCACGCGGCCCACGGTCCGGTCGGCCACCCGGCCGGCGTTGCGCGCGTGTTCTTTGACGCTTTCGGCCGTACTGCTCGCGGGACTGGTCGCCGCGTCAGCCGCATCGGATTTCGCAGTTCCGGACTGGGCCGGGGTCGGTTCCGCCGTCTCGGACTTCGGGACGTCGACCTTGTCCACGCCGAACAGCCGCGCCTCGACATCAGGCCAGCGCCGGGCGGCATACACGATGCCGGCGACGAAGGCGATGAGGATTAGGGCGGTAAGCATCTAAGTGCCGAGGTTGAGGAATAATTGCTCCAGAAGAAGCTGAGTGTTGGGATTGTAGCGCAGCTTCCTGCGGGCAGCAAATAAACGTACCAGACTATCTATGCGTTTGGCTAGTGGTACGGCCTCGGCCAGGCGTTCCGCGGTATGCCCCTGTCCCGCTCCGCCTCGGGCTCCGCCCGGGGTCCCGCCTCGGAGCGAGTCACGATAGAGGCCGATCCAAGTGTCCAAGCGTTCCGGCAGCGCGTCCGGCTCGTCCGCCAAACGTTTGGCCAGCGCCAGACGCTGCGGCACCGGCTCCCTGACGATATCCAGCAACGCCGATTCGGTTTCCCGGATCGCGGCGTCCGCCGCCGGATCGTCCGCCAGCCGGATCGCCGTGCCGGGCCGTTGCCCGGCCCGTGCCCCGATCCCCTCGGCATCCTCGACCCCCCGCTGCGCCAGCGCCTTGGTCAGCTCACCGGCCGGGACCGGTCCCAGCGGCACTCGTTGGCAGCGCGAGACCGTCGTCGGCAGGAGGCTCGCCGGAGATTGCGCCGTCAGGATCAGGATCGCGCGGCGCGGCGGCTCCTCGAGCAGCTTGAGCAGCGCATTCTGGGCGGGTATGCCGAGCCGGTGGGCGTCCGGGATCAGGCCGACCTGGTGACGCGCGGAATGCGGAGCCAACGTGAGCGCTCGGGACAAATCCCGGACTTGGGCGATCGTCAGGTTTCCTTCGTCGGGCAGCCGATGGTAGTCCGGATGGTTCCCCGCTTCCCTCAAAAGGCAGGAGGTGCAGGTTCCGCACGGACCGTCCGGTTTCTCGCAGAGCAGCGCCGCCGCGAACCGTTCGGACAGCGTGTGCTTGCCGATGCCGGACGGACCGGTCAGGAGATATGCATGACCGCCGCCGCCTTGCCCGGCCGCTCGTTTGGACAACCGCGCCGCCGCCGCCGCGTTCCCGATGAACCCGTTCCCGATCAATTCCTTAGCTTCCATTCCGTTACATTGTAGACCAAGCGGCAGACCAGGCGTTCCCGGCCACGGAGTTTTTACCCTTGGTTATCGATAAAACCATTGATTCCGCGGGCGATCCGTGCTAAAATCCGGTCGATGATTGAAGTGAAGGACCACCAGCTCGAATGCACCAAATGCGGCAACGCGTTCGTCTTCGCGGCGAAGGAGGCGGCGCGTTTCAACGAGAAAGGGCTGACCAACATCCCGAAGAAGTGCCCGGATTGCCGCGCCAAAGAACGCGCCAAGCAGGAACAGAAGCTGCGCGTCGCGGTGAATTGCGCCGAGTGCGGCGTCGCCTTCGAGATCCCCTTCGAGCCCGCCCGCAACGCCGACGGTACGCTGGCCCGCCCGGTGTACTGTGTCGAGCACTTCGAGCGGCCCGATTCTCCCGCTACTCCCGCTACTTCTTGAACGCCGTCAGGATCCGCTCCGCGACTTCCTTGGCGGGCACTTTCGTGGTGTCGATGACCAGGTCCTGGGTGCCGAGATCCGACAAGGATATTGAGTAGAGCGCCTTGTAGCGTTCGCTTTCGAGCCGTTCGCGCGTCTTGATGTCCTCGGTCGTGCCCGGTTCCCGCTCGCGGATGCGGCGCAGACGTTCGTCTTCGGCGCAGGTCAGCCAGACTTTGAAGCCCGGGGTGCCGGGCGGCAGGATCCAGGCCAGGACCCGGCTTTCGACGATGACGTTTCCCTGCCGGGCCCGCTCGACCAGGCCGTCGTCGACCTTCCGCTCCAGTTCCGGATGCCGTTTGAGCGTCTCGTTGTACTGCTCGATCGTCTCGCCGGACGCGGCCGCATGTTCGCGGAAAATGCCGCCGGCGTAGACATGTTCAAGCCCGAGCTGTTCCGCGACCAGCCGGCTGGCAGTCGTGGATCCGGTTCCGGAGAGACCGCCGATGATCAGGACCGGTCCCGTCGGACGGTCAGGCACCGCGGGCCTCCCCGGATCGGATCTTTTCGAGGAACCGTCGCAGGTCGTCCGGCAGCAGCGACTCCACCGTGACGGACTTGCCCGTCCGCGGATGTACGAACTTCAGTTTCGCGGCGTGCAGGAACTGCCGGCCGGGACTGCGCTCCGTGGATCCATACGTCGCATCCCCGACGATCGGATTGCCGAGCGCGGACAGGTGGACGCGGATCTGGTGCGTCCGGCCGGTCTTCGGCCGGACCTCGAGCAGGGCGTATCCCGGCAGCGACTCGATTACTTTGTACCGGGTCACCGACGCCTTGCCGTCCGGCCGGACCGCGAACTTCTTGCGGTCGGCGTGGTGCCGCGCGATCGGCGCGTCCAACTCGGCCTCGGGTTCCGTCGGATTGCCGCGGACCAATGCCAGGTAGGTCTTCGTCACGGTCCGGTCCTTGAATTGCTTCGACAGCACGGCGGCGGCTTCCGCGGTCTTCGCGGCCAGCAGGACGCCGGACGTATCCTTGTCTAACCGGTGCACCAGACCGTGGCGTTCCAGCTTGCCGGTCTCGGGAACGTTCGCTGCCAACCAGTCCAGCAAGGTGCCGTCGCTGCGGCCGGCGCCGGGGTGTACGGCCAAGCCGGCCGGCTTGTCGACGGCCACGAAATCGGAATCGTCCAGCAACACGGCCGGTTCAGTCATCCTGTCCCCGCCGCCAGAGGATCGTGACCAGGATTCCCGCCCCGGTGATGATCGCCAGGTCGGCCACGTTGAAGTGGGCCGTCGGGCCGATTGCCACGATATCGAGTACGCCGTCGTACTGGATGCGGTCGAGCGTGTTGGACGCGGCGCCGGCCAGCAGCAGCCAGAACCCGGCCCGGACCTCGGGACGGAAGCTCCGCGTCAGCCAGTAGCCCAGGCACGCGGAGATCGTGACGCCGGCGATCAACAGGATGCCGTTGTCGATCGGCAGGCCCAGCACGCCCTCGCGGTTGTAGACGGCGCCGATCCGGAGCGGTCCCGCGGTCAGGATCGTGCCGCCGTTCACGACGAGCCACTTCGTCAGCTGGTCGACCAGGACGATGCCAAGGGCGACCACGCCGAATCCGCGCGGCGGGTTCAAACGCGGCGGACTGAAGCGGAACGTACTGAAACGCGACAGGTTCACTTCGCCAGCCCCACCCGGTATCGGCGGACCAGTACGTACAAGCTGATTCCCATCAATATCAGGCCGGTGGCCACGGCGGCCCGGATCCCTCCCACGAAGAGCGCTTCCTCGGACTGATGCCACGCCTCCAGGGTTACCTGCACGATCCCGAGCAGGAAGACGGTCACCCAGAAGACCAATCCCGGCTTGGCTTTACCGGCGGCGCCGAGTTTCCAAAGCCGGTAACCGTAGACGGCGATCGCGGCGTAGAGCACGGCGGCGTAGAGTGCCAGCGGATGGACGCGCACGCCCTCCACCAACGACGCCAACTGATCCGCGTAACCGATCGACCAAGGCAATGACGTCTGCGTGCCGAGGAAGTCGCCGTTGAGAAGGCTGCCGATCCGGCCGGCCGCCAGTCCGGCCAACGCGGCGATCGCGGCGATGTCCAGCCAACGCCAAGTGGAGCCGGTCCGATCGCCCGTGCCCTGGACGCCCCGTTGCCAGCGGATCACCGCCAGCAGTCCGGCCAATCCCCCGGCGACCCCGCCGGCCAACGCCAGCCGCCCGCCGCCGATCGCGAACCAGTTCCAGAACGAACCGGCGTCTTCCGGCCGGAGCGCCAGGTACCACAGCCGCGCCCCGAGCAATCCGCCGAAGGCGGTCGCCAGCAAGTAGTCACTGATCCGCCGGCTCGGCAATCCGGCCTGCTTGGCCAGAAGGTACGCTACCGCCGCCGCGACCCCGAATCCGAACACCACGAAGACACCGTAACTGTAGACGGTCAGGGGTCCGAGCTCGAAGAGGATCGGCTGCATGCCCTTCATTGTATGGTCGGCCCGCGTGAAAATGAAAAAGGCGCCGAACTAAGGCCACCCGTAATGAATTAACTTGGTGCTTGCCGGCGCCGATTTCCTAAAAAAGGTTTGGGGCTCCCCGAGCGATCCGGGAGCCCCGGCCCGTGCCATCTTGGGATGTGCCGGGCAGCAGGCTTGGCGCCACCGGTCTGAGTCTGACCTAGTCGAGCATTTGTTTTGATTTTTTCTCGCAGGGAGACTCAGAACGGTGAAGCTAAGGGTTGCTGCCCGGCACGGGTAGGGACAAACGTGAATGGTCTTGAAACGTTGTGTTTCGGTTTTGGGAGGGTTGAGGGCGCACCGTGATGCGGCCTCTTTGGTTTTTGTTTGTCCGTTCGTCCGCTGTGGGTGGGTGGGATCGGCACCCGCTCGAACAGCAGGGCGGCGAGCACCTTCTGGCTAGCGATATGCGGTCATGAAGGTGTTGTTTCTTTTTGATTTTCCTTCGCAGAGGACGCTGCGTCTTAAGGGAAAGTGCTCGACTCCCCGCCGTTCGGCTGCGGTTCCGGCTTGGAACCGTGCGTGGCATGGGCCTTATTTTGAATGTGCTTGGGGGACTAAAAACCCCGATGTCGCGGGCCTTTTGCGGCCACCGCTCAATCGGGATTAAGTCAACGTAGCACCGTGAACAAGACTTGTCAACACTTATGCATAATATTTGTTCAATCAGGCACGGTAAGGCATGGGCCAGGCACAAATAAACATGATTTAGGCAAAAACAGTTACGAAGAAAGCAGCGGATTTGGGTTTGAAACCCGCTGCTTGTGTGTCGGTCCATACCTTTGAATCCATACCCTTGGATCATCTTCTGTAAAGCCTCGTCAAATGCCTGACGGCACCTCCCCTGACGAGACCTCGGACGGATGGCGGGGAGCCGGATGCGGCGCATCCGGAGATAGATGGATCACCTCCTCAGTCGTCGACGCCGATCAGGACGGCAGGCGCAGGCAAATTACATCACCACCTTTCGACAACTTGGAGGTTAGCGGACCATCGCCACGCGCGGCGCGAGACGAGGCGGGCGCAAGGCGCTTCGCCGGGACCGCTTCCGCGTGCGCGCGGGTCTTTCCGAGAGGGCCGTAACGGGCTCGTCGGTCGGAACTACATAGGGCGGATGGAGTAACGTCTTCTCCCTCAGTCCCTCTTGTTGCAACTCCTCGCACATCTGGCATTCGCCGCGCAGGTGCCGGTGGTGATCCTCATCCATGATCTCGTACGAGGGCATGGAGGGCGGATCGCCATGGTTGATCAGCTTGTGCTGCTCGATCGGCATCCGCACTTTCCGGCACGGACGGTTCCGGAAGGCCCTGGTGATCTCCTGATCCATTCCGGATCGCGGAAACTTATACCAAGGCTCCGGAAATACCTCGTGATGAACGTTGGTACCATCTCTGTCGCGAGCCAACAGATACGTCCCTTCGTCGTCGGTTTGCAGGTATGGATTGTGTTTTTGAGGTACGAAAAAACCGCCCTAGAGCGGTCGCGAAAGAAGCCCTTGTCCTTCGCTTTTGTTTTGACGGCCTGAATGAACCATCGCTCTTAATTGTACGGCCTGCGCGAGGCACCCGCTAGGACTTCTTGGATGGGGATGGGGATTGGGATGAGGATGGGGACGGCGTCTCGGTCACCGGCTCCTCCGGCAGCTCTGTGAACTGCTCCAGCTTCTCCGCGACCTTCGCTTGCGTGCCGGTCAGGGCGCCCGCCTTCTCGATCTTCCCTTTCATGTGGTCGTAATCTTTCTCCACCGACGGCACCGTCTTCTGCGCGTTGCCGAGGTGCTTGAACAGCAGCTCCAAACTCCCTCCAAGCTTTCCGGAATCCTGCTGGATCGCGCGAAGCTCGTTGAGCACTTCTTTCGCCCGCACCTCGATCTGCTCTCCTTCGAAGCTCTTCAGGACCAGCTGAAGGAACAGGTAGAAGTTGTTCGGCGAGACCAGGATCACGTGCTTGTCCGCCGCGAAGTCGAACAGGTTGGTGTCGTTGTAAATCTCCTGGAAGACCGCCTCGCCCGGCACGTACATGAAGGCGTAGTCGACCGTGTCCTCGCCCGGCAGGATGTACTTCTTGGCGATGTCGGTGACGTGCTTCTTCACCTGCTGATGGAAGTCGCGGAGCAGCGCGGTCCGCTCGGTTTCGCCCTTCACCTTCTGCGCCGCCAGCCACTTCTCCAGCGGGAACTTCGAATCGATCGGGATCATGCCGCTCGAGGTCAGCACGACCGCGTCCACCTTCTCACCGCTCTTGAACGTATGTTGCAGCTTGAACTTGGCCTTCGGCAGGCATTCGGAAAGGATGTCCTTCATCAGCGACTCACCGATGTTGCCGCGGAGCTTCGGTGAACGGAAGACCTCGCGCATCTCTTCGATCGATTGGCCCATCTTCTGGATCCGCCCGACTTCCTTGTTGAGCTCGGCGATCACCCCGGCCGCCTTGTCGAGGCGCTGCCCGATCTCCTTGCTGGTCTCCTGCGAGCTCCGGCTGGCATGACGTTGGTCTTCCTTGAAGTCCTTTAGCCACTGCATCAGGGCCGAGTCGTCGTCGCCGGCCTGCTCGGCCAGCTCCCGCGCCTTCCGCTGCTTGAGCAGCTCGTAGTAGACGGCGGCGATCATCACGATCAGCACGACGGCGGCGATTACCAAGATAGTAGTCATATATCCACTCTACAGCACGTCGTCCGGCGAGCCGATGATCCGCGGTTCGGAGAGGTCGTACACGACGTCCTTACGCTCCAGCACCACCCGCCAGCCGGCCTCCTTTGCCTTGGTCAGCAGCCGCTGGTTCGGATTGAACGCGATCGGGTTCTCGATCATCTCAAGGAAACCGATATCGCCTTCCGTGTCGCCGATCCCGACGGACCCGTCCAACGTCACCTCGGCGTGCTCGGCCAGGAAATACTTCACGACTTTTTCCTTGCCGTCCATCGGATGCAACCCCGCCGGCTTGCCGGTGAACTTCCCGCCTTTGACCTCCTGTTCCCAGCCGAAGACGTAATCGAACTTCAGGAACCGGTTGTACTTCTTGAGCGCGCCTTGCAGCATGCCGGAGACCGCCATCAGGACGTAGCCTTTCTGCTGGAGCCGCTCCAATAGCTCGTGCGTGAACCGGTACTGCCGGTTCTTCAATTCGCCGATCACCGCTTCCGCGAAGTGGTTGAATTCCCGCTCGTTGATACCGGTAAAGTGCCGTTCGATCACCCGGACTAATTGCTCGTTATATTCCTCGAAGCTCCCCTGACGGTCCTTCCACGCGTTCTTGGCGGCCACCAGGTCGGCGTAGGCGGATTCCGGAATCATCTTCACCGCGATCATCCGGTCGACGATCTCGATCATCACCGCGGAGCGGAACAGGGTGCCGTCGATGTCGAAGACGGCCAGCGGCTTGGTGTCGTGCGTGTGTTCCTTCACCGCCAAACCCTTGCGCATCTACTTGCTGCGTAGCGTGTTAATCAGCCAGACAACCTCGACGACTATCGCTATGGCTCCAGCAATGAGGTAATTCACCGGAGTAAAGATCACGGATTCGCTTCCCCACGCCATCGCAACGTCTGTCGACCAAGCCAGTCCAAGCGATAACGCAGCCGTCAAAGGCAATGCCAGCAAGATTAGAATTGCTTTGGTGGTCTTGCTAATGCCATTGGATGATTGCTGGGTCACGGCTCCAGTGTACCGCGATGCGACGTACCAGGACCGACCTACTGCGTACGATGTTTAGGCATATCGCCCGGGCAATCCGCGAACGGGCTGCACTGGTGCGGCGCGGGGTTCGGCGCGAAGTTGCCGGCCCGGATCGCTTCCGCCGTCTCGACGATCTTCTCGCGCATGTTCTTGAGTTGCCGGTCGGTCGGCGACGCGGCCGCGGACACCCCCGTCTCCACGAAGTTAAGGACGATCCGCTCCGGCCGTTGTCCGGTCTCCTCTTCGTACGCCAGCGCGTAGATCTGGAGCTGTTTCGACTGGTCGCTCTCCTTGATCTTCTTCTCCGCCTGCGCCGCGGTGCCGACCGACTCGGTGGTCTTGTAATCGACGATGGTCGGCTTGCCGTGGTAGGTGTCGATCCGGTCGAGCCGCCCTATCACCAGGCAGCCGTCCAGCGACATCTTGAACTGATGCTCGACCTTGGTCGGCGCCGGGCGCTTGGCCTCCTCGGCCAGGAACCGCTTGATCGTCGCCGGGCCGCGCTGGCGGGCGGCGGCGATCTGGCCGGCGCGTTCCTCGGGCAGCGTCCTGACTCCCCGTTCGAACCAGTCCAGCGCTTCCTTCAGCTTCGGTTCGCGGCCTTCCAGCTTGTCGCGGTTGATCCGTTCGATCACGCGGTGCATCAGGTTGCCGTATTCGGTGACGAACCGCCGCTCCTCCGGGAACCGGGCGACGTGCTTCCAGTAGTAGCGGAGCGGGCAGGTCCAGTAGTCGCTGAGTCGCGAGTACGACAATCGGATGATCTCGTCGGGCGGCCGGGCCGCGGCGGCGGCTTGCATCGGCATCGACTGCTTGAGGATCCGCCAAGCGTCCTTGGCCGCGTTTTCGTCGACCGGCAGCGTGGTGGCGACGTCCGGCCCCAGCGCTTCCGCCACGAACTGGCTCGGCCGCCAGATCTTCTTCGACTGGTAGTCGCTGGAGGCGGACAGGTAGCAGAACCGTTTGGCCCGGGTCAGCGCCACGTAACAGAGCCGCCGTTCCTCGCGGAGATGGGCGGCGGTGTCGGCCGGGTTCCCCACCACCGGATCGATCGAGAGCTGGTTGCCGCGGCGTGACTGCGGGAATTTGTTCTGGACCAGGCCGGCCACCGCGACCACGTCGAACTCTAGTCCCTTGGCACCGTGGGCGGTGAGGATCCGGACGGCGTCGTGCTCGGTGTCGAATTCCGCCGCCACCGGCTCGTCGGAGAGCGCCACGATATCGCGGTAATGCTTCGCCCAACCGCTGACGCTGGGGTCCTCGGCGGTGGCGGCGTATTGTCGGAGCCGCGCGAAGAGGCGGCCCAGGTTCTCGACGGGCTGCTCCTCGCCGGACTGCCGGAGCCGGTCGGCGTAGCCGGCTTCCGCCAGCCATTCGTAGAGCAGTTCGTCGACCGGTTTCTGCCGGGCACGTTTGGCATATTCGCGGATGTCGTCCTGAAGACGCTTGATGCGCTCGTCGCTGTCGGCGCGCTTTGTAATGCCGGGCAGTTCCTTCGACGGATCCGACTTGCTCCAACTCAGCACTTCCCAGAGCGGCTTATGGTAGCGCTTCATCTTGCTGGCCGCGTCGAACAACGAATCCATCGGCACGGCGTAGTGTTCGCTGGCCGCCAAGTGCTTGAGCGATGGCGAATCGTGCGGATCGGCCACGGTCAGCAGGAAGCTCACGCAAAGCTTCACCTCGGGCTGATCGTAGAGCCGGCCGCTGCCTTCGGCCAGAAACGGAATGCCGGCGGCGGACAGCGCCCGGGTGAAGTGGTCCCCGAGCTTCCGCTGCCGGACCAAGATCGCCATGTCCTGCCACGGGATGCCGTGTTCCTTGTGATGGTGCTTGAGCTTTGCGGCGATGCCGTCGGCCTCATCTGAGACCGTCGCGAACGTCAGGAATTGCGGCGGCGATTCCTCCTTCACCACTTCCGCGACCAGACGCTTATCGAACTTGTCCTTGGCCTCCAGCCGGTCGGGGTTCTTCTCGATCAGCCGGTGCGCGGCGTCGAGGATCGGCTGCGAGCTGCGGTAGTTCTTGGTGAGCACGACTCGCGCCGGCTTCTGGTACGTCTCCTCGAACTTCTGGATGTTCTCGATCGACGCGCCTTGGAAGGCGTAGATGCTCTGGTCGTCGTCGCCGACCACGGTCAGGTTGCCGGACTTGCCGGCGGCCTCGCGGACCAGCGCCGCCTGGGCCGCGTTGGTGTCCTGGTATTCGTCGACCAGTACCCATTTGAAAGTCTTCCGGAGGCGGGCCGCGATGTCCGGCTTCTCGCGGAGCAGCCGCAGCGGCTTCTGGATCTGGTCGCCGTAATCTATGTAGTAGTGCTGGTCCTTGAGCCGCTCGTACGCCGCGTACGCGCCGGCGACTTCCTCGTGGCGCTTCAGCTGGCGCTGCGCCTCGGCCTTCTCGTCCGGGTCGGTCAGCGCCTTCACGCGCGCGGCCTCGGCCTTGGTCCACTTCTGATAATCCTCCGGCCGCAGGTCGAACGCCTTGGCTTTGTTGATCGCGTCGCGGATCTCGGAGAGGAACCGGGCCGGCCGGCCCTTCGGCTTGAGCACGTCCAACGGCAACTCGTCGAGATGGTCCTCGAGGAAGATCACCTGCTCGGCGTCGGCCAGGAGTTGGTAGGTCGGCGGCAGCCCGACCTCGAACGAGTATTCGCGCAGCAGCTCGTCGCCGAACGCGTGGAAGGTCTGGATGTGTTCGGGCAGCGCCGAAAGCCCGAGTCCGATCAGCCGATCGAGCATCTCGCCGGCCGCCTTCTCGGTGAACGTGATCGCCAGGATCTCGGACGCCGGCACCTTTTGCTCCTCGATCAGGTGCGCGATCCGCCGCGTGATCACGCTGGTCTTGCCCGTCCCCGCCCCGGCGACGATCAGCAGCGGCCCGTCGCCGTGGGTCACGGCCGCGGTCTGCTCGCCGTTCAGGTCGGCGGTGAATTTCGACTTCGGAGCCACGGATCCATTGTACCGTGCTGCAGTAGGTTGAACCCCTGTGGGCTTATGCTCTATTCATTTTCAGCGCGATGGCTTTTTTTGATTAAGAGGCAACCCAGCTTCGGTCAGTGCGTTATTATATGTACCGAAAAGTTTTTGCAGCGCGGTTACCGGAGGACCTTCTCCTCTGCGATACGCTGCTGTTACTTCCTCAATGGTAGGTGTTTTGCCGATGACGCCCCGGAACCTACGAAGATACTCTAGAACTGTTGGTTTATCAGACTCTTGATACGACTTACGAGGCGGGTAGTAGCCGGCTTGCTCAACGGCATCAGCGTAAGTTCCAAACAATTTTCTAAAAGAGTACACTCCCGCCATTTTTCCTTTGGTAGAAGCTTCTTGTATTTCTGTAATTGTCGGAACATGACCAAGTTCGTTCTTGAGCTGCTGGAGTTGGTTGATGAGCAGGTCCCTATTCTTCACTGTTACTTTGAGTGACCTTGGATGAAATCCCGCACGTTCCAAAGCAACCGAATAAGTGCCAAATCGGTTTTTATAAACCGCATAGCTTGGACACTTTCCTGCCATCGCAAACTGATTAATTTCATGTACACGCGGTCGATGACCAAGCTCCTCGCCAATCTCCTTTAATCCTTCGATCATAGTTTCCTCATCATCGGAATTTTTCGTAAAGATGACCGGTAGGCCAGCTGCCTTCAAGGCTTTTGGAAACGAACCGAAGCGGTCATAGAAGGTTCCGACGCTAGCCATTTCGCCTCGTTTGGAAGCTTCCTGCACATCAAACTGGGTCGGAGTTCTGCCTAGCTCCTGACCTAGTGATTGCATTTGCGCAACAAGCACTCCTCTTGTGTAGCCGGCCTTGATTGCTTCTACGACTTCAAGCAAGTTTTTACTAATTTCCGTGAACTCTATGTGACCCACATCAATCGACATCGCTTCCCGCAGGCGCTCGGGAGGTCCTTCGGGAAGTAGAGCTTTGTATGACCTCTCAATATCTTGCGATAGCCGTTTGAGCATCTCGATTCGCTCAAGATTGGCTACGAAATCGAGCACTAAGACTTTTTCTTTAGCACGGGTCAAGCGAAGTCCCCTGCCCAACTGTTGGCAAAAAATTGTTCCGGATTGGGTGGATCGCAAGAAGACAACTGCATTTGCATCAGGGATATCGATACCCTCATTGAATTTATCGACGGTCAAAATCATATTCACGCGGCCTTCTCTGAAAGCCTCCAGACGTCGCCTTTGCAGGCTTTGTGGCAAAGCTGAATGATACGGCGCCGCCCCTGGAAGGAACTCCGTCAGACGTTCCGTGTACTCAATTGAGGGGCAGAACACGATGGCATGCGGTTGCTCGATCTCTTGAAGTTTCTCCTCGATAATGGCAGCAATCTCTTCGTCGCGTTTAGGGACAAAAAGTCTTCGGTTCAACTCGCCGAGGCTAACTCTCTCAGTAGAAGCGCGCTGTAGTACTTCCTCGTCGATATCATCAGTAATCAACCGATAATCAGGTTTTGCCAATAAGCCACGAGCTAGGGCTTCATGCAACGGTAACGAATACACTTCAGGACCGTAGATTTCCCTGATATCTTGCAAATCGCCGCGCTCCGGTGTCGCGGTTATGCCAAGCAGGAACTCGGGTCGGAAGTACTCGATAGTCGGCAAGTAGGTCGGGGCCGGCCCATGATGACTCTCGTCGACCACCACATAGGTGAACTCCTTTTCGCTGAATTCTTCGTGTCGGTTTTGCATCATTTGAAACGACGCAAATAACACATCAACCCTGCCCGTCTCACGTTCTTGGCCATGAAAGTATCCATACCGGTATCGCGTGCCTAGGACTTCTTCGAATGTTTCCCGAGCTTGTTCAAGAATGTCGTTTTGATGACACAGATAAAGGACTTTCTTCCCACCGGTTTCTAAATGGCGACGCACGTCGTGAGCAGCCATGAACGTCTTTCCTAGGCCGGTCGCCATTACAACCAAGGCTTTCTCGGCTCCTTCACGGCGTGCTCGTTCAAGAGTATCCAACCCCTCGCGTTGATGTTCGTAGAGCACGCGTGCGGCAGCACGTTCCGGGGGCTCCATCTCAAGGCCTCGTCCATCCCCTGCCAATTCCGCTTGAGCAGCCTTTCGGCGAAGAAGCTTCCGGCGCTCAAGGACCGATGCTGACAAGTCTTCGACTGGCGTGGCGTTTTCCGGTCGCTCAATCACGCCCCTGTCTTCAAGGCACAGTTCCAAGGCGGGTAGTAGTTCCTCCTCCGTCCTTTGCTGAATCTGACGTACCCACTCATGACTAACGCCTAATTCTCGGCCGACTTGCGCCAAGCTCTTCGAATCTTCACCAGCTAATCCATACCGCTGTTCGATAATGAACCGCTCGCGACCGCTGACCGTTTCCAGCACATCACGCACCGCCTGTTTCATTTTCTCTTCAAGCTCCTGCTCCGCTAATCCCTCCGCGACATCTCGGAGTTTTTTGTCGGCAATCACGTTAATCAATTCGTTACCTTCCTCATTTTCCGCATCTATTGAAAGTGGTCTATCAGCGGCTCGGCGTGCAGCCCGGAGCGTGCCCGGCTTGACTTCGAGGTGTGCGGCAACTTCATCCTCTGTCGGGTTTCTCCCAAGTTTCTCTGTCAACTCTCGCTCAACGTGGGGGGCTTTGAAGACTTTTCCACTTAAATGTGCTGGTATTCGCACCGTCAGACCTTGGTTTTGAATCGCCCTGGTAACAGACTGGCGGATCCAGTGCCAAGCATACGTAGAGAACTTGTTGCCCTGCTCATGATCGAACCTGTCAACGGCTTTCATCAAGCCGAAATTCCCTTCTTGGATGAGGTCTTCGAGATCTAAGCCCCTACCTTGATAATTACGAGCGACTGTGACAACTAATCGAAGGTTTGCTTCGACAAATTTCTGGCGCGCCGACTCGTCGCCCGCCTCGACCCTCTTAGCCAGCTCGACTTCTTCTCTGGGCGACAGTAATTCGTATACCCCGGCCTGTTTCAAATACTGTTCTACCGCGTCATCCGCATAAATGCCTGGATTACCTTTGGAAACAGCCGTTTCATCAGACTCCAAGTCCGAATTTTCCAGTTCGATCGGTTCGTCGAACGACTCAGATGTAGATGCTTCAGACATAAAATTCAGAACTAAAACACCTTAGAATAGCACTAAATAGCTTGAAATCATTTAGCCTACTCGAACAGCCCGCCGCCCTTGTCCGCACGCGGTTTGTGAGACAGCCGGCGAGATGACTTCCGCGACAACCGCGACGGTCTCCGCGGCTTCGCGGTGGACTCTCCCGCCGGCCGGGTCGTGTACGTCACGCCCTGCCGGGTCGTCCGCTGCAGCACGGCGAACGCACCGGCCGCGGCCGCGGCCAACGTCGCCAGGACGATCAGGCTGAACAGCACCAGTCCGCGGATCCGGACGAATTCCGTCCCGAGCAGCAGGTCGAAGTAGTCCGACACGAACGGCACCAGCGCACCGAGCCCGACGATCGTGCAGATGACGACGAACGCCACCAGCCCGGCCCGCAGGTCCGGCGCGCTCGGCGCCATCGCCGCGGTGATGCTGGACGCCAGGTACGCGAACGCGAAGAACTGCCAGCTGGAGATCTGGAGCTCGCCGAGTCCGACGAACCCCGGCACCAGCGCGACCGCCAGCAGGTACGTCGCGATGGCGGCACCGAGGATCGGCGCCACGCTGATCAATCCTTCCCCGAGCGGCAGCCGCGACGGCTCATGGATCACCTCGCCGCCCCGTTCGTCGAACACGCGGACCGTGCGGATGCGCGCCCCGGTCAGGATGCAGGCCAGCGCGTGCGAATACTCGTGGATGATCACGCCGGGTGCGATCAGGAAGCGGTACGTTCGCCCCACGAACACCCGTGCGAGGAAATAGTTGGCCGCGTACGAGAGGCCGAGCGCGGCGCAGAGCAAGACCAGGAGCTGCACGCCCGGGTTAGCGGCGATGTCGGCGATGATCTCCATCGATCAGATCCAGCTCTTGAACCACATCCGGCGGCCGTAATCCTGGACGTCCAGCGCCACGCCGGTCCAGACCGGATAGAAGTAGACGAACGCGAGCAACGCCAGCCAAAGGAACGCGACGGTCTGTTTCTTCCCCCACCGCCATCCGAACCGCCGCGTAGCCGCCAGCCAGAAGACGGGTGCGGCGGCCAGTACCGCGCCCACCGGTGCCGCCACGACTTTCGGCATCGCCGCCGCGCCCAGCCATGGCAACAGGCCGGCCGCCGACTGTCCCAGCAAGGTGCCCATGACGCCCGCCGCTCCGAACAGCAGGAACCAGCCGATCGCCTGCAGCCAAGGATCACGCGGACGCCACTGCCAGCTCCGGCCGAGCGCGTAGGCCAGGAGCAGGATCACGAACGGCAGCGCGCCAGCGTAGTGATAGATGAACAGGACACGGTCGATCAGCGCCCAGGGAGCGTAGTGCGCCAGGATCGCCAGGAGTAGGAAGCCGAGCACGAGGTTACGGCGCCGCACCAACTGCCAGACCGCGAAGCCGACCGCCGCCAGGCCGCCCCACCAGACGATGGGGTTACCGAGCGCGACGATTCCCTGCCACTGTCCGTACGCCGAGTGGAAGTAGTACGCCACCGGCCGGGTCATCACCGGCCAGGTGTACCAAGCGGATCCGTACGGATGGGTCGCCTCCAAGTTGTGATGATAGTCATAGATCTGTTGATGGATGCCGAGTATGCCCTGGTGGGTAGAATCGAACGGCACGTGGATCGCGAAGAGTCCGGTATAGATGAGAGCCGGCACGAGCCCGAGCCAGGCCAAGTAGTATCCGATCGGGAGCAGGTTCTCCCGCCGCGCTCCGATCGCGTCCAGCAGCGCTTTGCCCGAGCGGACTTTGAAGATCCGCCTGATCCAACGCCGATCCCGGAGCGCCAGGACGATCAGCAAGACGGCGGCCGGCGCGATGAAAGCCAACGTGACCCACTTCACCGCCAGCGCCATCCCAAAGACCACGCCGGTCGCGGCCAGCCAACGGAACGCCGCGCGCCGCGAGCCGGCCTGCAACGATTGGATGAACAGCAGGTAGGTCGCGAGGTTGAAGGTGACGACGAATCCGTCCAGCAGCGCCGTCCGCGACTCGACCAAGAGGAACCCGTCCAGCAGCGCCAGCGCCCCGGCGAAAAACGGTACCGCCGTGCCGCCGAACAGGCGTTTGGCCAGCAGGTACATCAGCGGGATTACCGCCGTGCCGAACAGGGCCGGGACGAACCGCCAGCCGAACGAGTCGTTCCCGAACAGCCATTCCCCGCCGGCGATCAGGAACTTGCCGAGCGGCGGCTCGGCGTCGAAGAATTCGGTGCCGGTCAGATAGTTCTGCGCGAAGACCGCGAAGTAGGTCTCGTCGAAGATGATGTGCTCGGGATGCGGCAGGTTCACGAACCGCAGAACCAACGCCGCCAGGGTCAGTCCCCCTAGTAGATACCAGTCGCGCCTGGTCAGTTTCCTGAGCTGTGCGGTCGCTCTCACCATTCAACCTTACCCATTCCATTCAAGCCTACCATCCTGCCATTTGTTATGATGAGGCGTCTCCTGAGCAGTGATGCAGTGACGAAGCGCCCTCTGTCCCCGACGAAAGGATGAAGGAGTGTCCGACGCAAAAAGATTGCAGCGCACCTATGGAGGAAAAAATCGGAACGCTGCAAACCGGCTGGCCCGAGATACCGGAATGTCCGCCGGCGAGGCCCATCAAATACTCAAGGGCAAGCGCAAGCCGAACCACAGTCAGCGACGTGCCCTCAAGCGCAAAGGTCACCTCTGAAAACCCCCGGCCGAGCTCGCAACCCACACCCCCGCGAGCTCGGCCTATTCACGTCAGTCGCGTTTTGCTGACAATGATGCCCGCGGGTCGGTATACTATAGTCCGTTATGCCCGAATCCGATGATTTGGCGTTCGGCGGTGAACACCCGCTGAACGTCCAGTACACCACCAAGGACGCGCGCCTGCTCAACCAGACGGAGAGCGGGATCGCCCGCGCGATCGCCGAGGAGTCCGAGAACTTCTTGGAGCGACAGTACGGCCGCGTCTTCATCGTCACCGACACGCCGTTCACCGACGACGCTTACGACGTCGGCGAGGTAATCGCCGACACCTTCCAGCGCGAGTTCTTCGGTGACCTCAACCGCACCGTCGGCGAATCTTTCGAGAACGCGCTGACCTCGCTGAACCAGACCCTGGCCGACCTGGCCGCCGAGGGCGATTCGGGTTGGGTCGGTAAGCTGGACGCGATCATCGGCGTGATGCACGAGAACGAGATCTTCGTGACGCAGGTCGGCAAGGCCCAGGCCTATCTGATCCGCGGCCACTCCTCCACCGACATCACCGAAGGGTTGTCCGAACCGGGCAGCCAGACCGCCAAGACGTTCCAGAACGTCGCCGAAGGCAAGCTCGAGGTCGGCGACAAGGTGCTGTTCACCACCAAGGAACTGCTGGAGCACTTCCCGATCCGCGACCTGCGCCGGACGGTCTTCCTGCATCAGCCGGTCCGGGCGATCCAGAAGTTGGCGGAGGGTTTGGAAGGTCGACGGCCGGAACGGTTCGCCTCGATCATCGTCGAACTGACCACGGTGGACCTGATCTCCTCGGAGACGCTGCCCGACGAGCCGAACGAGATCATCCTGTCGGCGCCGCGCAAGCACTTCGAGTCGCTCCAGAAGTTCCAGCCGTTCACCAAAGACACCGCGGCCGGCGAAGCGTACGACAAGGCCCGCCGACGCTGGGAGCGCGAGTTCAAGCCGCGGATCAAGCGCAGCGCCGCGAAAGCGATGCACCGCGCCCGCAGTTGGAACGCCTCGCGGAAAGGCGAGGCCCCGCCGCCGTCCGCGCCGGGCGGAAGGCCGGATGGACACCCGGACGGACATTCCGGCGGATACCCGGGCGGTCCCCGTCACGCCGCCGGGACGCCGGAGACCCAGCCGGTCCGCCGGAGCGCGGGTGCCCCGGCCAGCGGTGCGGCGGCCGCGAGCGACACCGCCAAACGTCTCGGCCAACAAGCCGCGGCGGCCCTCCGGCCGCTCGCCCGAAAGTCCAAGGAAATCTGGCACCGGAGCAGCATCGGCGATTCGGACATCTGGCGGCGTATCTCCCGGGCGCTCGAGCCGGTGACCAAGCGGGTCAAATCCCTCCCTTGGCGGCAGCAGTTTGCCGGCGAGAAGCGGGTCCTCTACCGCAACTTGATCATCGCGGGCGCGCTGATCTTCGTGATCAGCGTCGGGATGTCGCTGAACGCGGCCCAACAGCGCAAGGCCGAGGACAAGGTGCGGCAGCGGATCGGCCAGATCGAGGAGCTCCAGGCCAAGGCCGAGGCCAGCTTCATCTTCAAGGACGTCGGCGGAGCCCGGAACCAGCTGGCCGAAGCGGACCGCCAAGCCGACGCCCTGGCCGAGAAGGACGTTCTGCCGGACGCGGTCACGTCCCTGCAGACCAGCCTGCAGAAGTCGTACGACCGGATTAACGCCGTCGTCCGCGTGAAGGACCCGATCGCCGACCTCGGCAAGGAGGCCGGCGACACGCTGACCCGCCTGGTCCAGTCCGGCACCAGTTTCTATGCCCTGGGTGACAAGACCGAAGTCGTCAGCTACAACCTGAACGGCGGCAAGATCGCCGCCGGCGACAATCCGCCGACCTCGAACGCCGTCCACGGTACCGCCACCACCTCGAACGGCGACGTCCTGCTGCTGACCGACAAGCCGGCGATCGTCCAGCTCGACACCTCGAGCGGCGTGGCCGCGGAAGTCGACCTCGGTACCGGCGGTAAGTGGCGGCAGGGCGTGTCGCTCGACACCGTCCAGCAGAACGCCTACGTGCTGTCACCGCAGGACGACCAGGTCTGGAGCTACGCCCGGACGCTGTCGGCGTTCAACAAGCCGGAACCCTACTTCGATTCCAAGATCGAACTTGAGGAAGCCGTCGACATCGTCACCGGGGCGGCGGTGCATATCCTCAAGTCCGACGGGTCGGTGATCCGGGCCACCGGTGGCGAGCGCCAGAAGTTCAATGTCGCGAAGGCCCCTGCCCCGGACGTATCGCTCCGCGGCGCGAACGCCCTGGCGATTAACTTCGCCAACGACCACATCTTCGTCGCCGATCCGAAGCACGGCCGGATCGTCGAGTTCGATACGAAAGGCAAGTACGCCCGCCAGTTCCGGCACGCCGACTTCGGGAAGCTCAAGGACATCGTCGTCGACGACAAAAGGGAGCGGCTCTACGCAATCGCGGACGACAGGCTCTGGGAAATCAAGCTTTAGCTACGCGCCGAGCTCGTCGAGCAGCCGGTACGTCAGGTCTCTGCGTACGGCCAGGACTTCGTCCGGCCGGTCGAGCTTGGCGGCGATGTCCGCGGTCAGGAACCCAAGGCAACGCTCGGTCAGGCTGGCGCGCCAGAGTTCATCGAACTGTTCCATTCCCAGCGCCTTGGCGCGTTTCTCGAAAAGCGCCTTCCACTGGGCGACGCGACCGCTGAATGCTTCGAGATCGACATCCTGCCAGTCGCCTTCCATCAGGACATCCGACCAGACGGCGAATGCCGGCTCATAGCCGGGCGGATGCATCTTCGTGTGGCCGAAGTCGGTCAGGTAGATTTTCGAGCCTGCTATATAGACGTCCTTCGGCTTGATGTGGCCGTGACCCCAGGTCATGGTCGCGTCCTTGAACGTCCGGTCAATCAGATCAAGCCCTCGCTCGAAGCGCGGGATGAATGCTTCTGAGGTCAGCAGCGGCTCGCGGCCTTCGCACTGCCGGGCGGTATCGGTTTCGACTGCCATTCGCAGCCACCGCGAGATCCGGTACCGGTGATATTCGTTTGCCGGCAATTGTTCGACTACCGTCAAAGGCCGCGTGGGACTCCACTGGCAGCGTTCATGGTATTCCGCCAATATGTCCACGAACTTTTCCCGGTCCTCATCGCCCAGTGGCGATTGCAGGAAGGAGCCTCCTTCGAGACGCTCCATAATCAGCCATCCCGCGTGGTGGTCGATAATTTCCGAAGCGTACAGCTTCGGGGCGGATATGACCCCGCTGGTATTCTCCTCGTGGAACCGTTCGAGCGAACGCGGTTCGTCGTTGATCCGATGGTCGCGGTAGATCTTCAGGACGGCCGGGTTGCCTTCATATTCCCCCTCGTAGATCGCGTTCCGGTTGCCGCCGCCGGATTCATAAATCTTTTCGCCGATTTCAAACCCGGCAGTCGCTTCTGCAACGCGCAATGCTTGTTGTCCTAATTCTGTCGGTTCTTCCTTTGCAGTCATGGCGTTATTCCAGATTACTTCCAAAGCGTACCGAGAAGTTTAGGCCAAGTCTTAGTGTCGCCTGAGTACTGCTCCGCCGTACCGTAGATACCGAATGGATCATACGTTTCCGCTTTCCGGCTGCGGGGAGCCCGGCGACCACATACCACGAAGTGCAAATGATTCGGCTCGTACTGCGTGTACTCGCGTCCGGCGGCCCAATCCTCATATGTCCGGCGGCCTTTCCCCATGCCCGTCATCCCGACGGTGCCGATCCGTTCACCGGCCCGGATTCGGCAGGCGATCCGGGGGTACTCCGTCACCGGAACTCGCAGCTTATCCGGATGGACGAACTCCTCATCTACGCGCGGGGCAAAGAAAGGAATCTTTTCATTACAAGAATGCAGATGACCGTACTGCGTATACCGTCCCCGCTCGTGCCAGATTTGCACGACCAGCCCCGCGCCGAAGTAAATCGGCTCACCGTCGATCTGCTTTACGGTCGGAGTTTCCTTGGCAGAACCCGATGACTCGGATCCCTCATCCTTCCAGAGGTACTCCTCGTACGTCGCAACGGCGTAGCCGTCCGCCGCCGCCCTGACCTCGGTGCCCCGGCCCGCGGCGAAATCAATCGCGCCGTGATCCCGCAGATCGAACAACTCCGGCTCGTAGTACCAGCCTTGGCTGATCCGCCAATCGGCGTCATCTGGCAGCGGGGGTTCAAGAAATGGTTCGAATGGCGGCGTACGCTCAACCATCACAACGTCACATCTTCTCCGGCAGCTCGATGCCGAGCACCGCGCCGACCTGCTCCAGCGTCAGCTTCGTCGCTTCGACCAGCTGGAGCCGGGCCGCGGTCAGGTCCTGGTCGTCGCTGACCACCTGGCACTGCTCGTAGAACTTGTGGAACGCGTCGGCCACCGCCAAGGCGTAGTGCGGGACGCGCTGGATCTGGTAGTCGTCCGCCGTCTCCGCGACCACCTGCGGCCATTCCGCCAGCTGCTGGATCAGCGCCGTCTCGGCCGGCTCGCCGAGCCGACCCAAATCCGCCTGGCCGCCCTTCTTGCCCTTCCCCGAACCGCCGCTCTTCTTGATGATCCCCGCGATCCGCGCGTACGCGTACTTCAGATAGTAGACGGGGTTCTTCTGCGAGTGCTCCTTCGCCAGGTCGAGGTCGAAGTCCATGTGCGTGTCGACGCTCTTCATCACGAAGAAGAAACGTATCACGTCGGGCTCGACCGACTCCAACAGTTCCTCGGGCCGCACGGCGGTGCCGGCCCGCTTCGACATCTTCTTCGCTTCCCCGCCTTCCACCAGCAGCACGAACTGGGTCAAGATGATCTCGAGCTTACCGTCGAAGTGCTCCGCCTTCCGCAGGAATTCCACACCGGCCTTGAGCCGGGTCACGTCGCCGTGGTGGTCGGAACCCCAGATATTGATCACGCGGTCGAAGCCGCGAGTGACGAACTTGTGATAGTGGTAGGCCAGGTCCGCCGCGATGTACGTCGGGCTGCCGTCCGACCTGAGGAGCGGCCGGTCCTTCTCGTCGTCATAATGCGTGGACTTCAGCCAGAGCGCCCCGTCTTTCTCGTACGTCGCGTCCACCTTGGCCAGGTCGCCGAGCGTCCGATTGACCTCGTCCTTGTCGTGGAGTTCCTTCCGTTCGGAAAACCATTCGTCGAACGTGATGCCCATCCGCTCGATGGTCTTCCTCGCCTCCTTGATGACGTGTTCCGCCGCCTCAGTGCCTAGCTCGCGGTCGGATCGCTTCAGGTCGAGCCGCTTCCTGAGTTCGTCGACATACGGCCCCGCGTACGCGTCGTCCTCGCCCTTGAGCGTCCGGCCGAGCGTCTCGATCTGCCCGCCGGCGTCGTTGATGTAGTACTCGCGCTCGACCGTGTGGCCCGCGCAGGCGAGCACGTTCGCCAGCACGTCGCCGACGTAGCCGCCGCGGGCGTTGCCCAGATGAAGCGGCCCGGTCGGGTTGGCGGAAATGAACTCGACCTGGATCTTCTCGCCGGTCTTCTCGCGCCGGCCGAACTTGTCGCCGGCCTTGAGGATGTCCGCCAGCGCGCCCTGCCAGGCGGCCGGGCTCAGGGTGAAGTTGAGGAATCCGGGCCCGGCGACCTCGACCTTCGTGAACCGTTCGTCCCCGGCCAGCTTCGTTTGCAGTTCCTCAGCCAGGCTCTTCGGGTTCACGCCGCGTTTCTTGGCCAGCACCAGCGCCACGTTTGAAGCGTAGTCGCCGTGATCGGCCTGTTTCGGTTTCCCCACGGCGAATTCAGCGTCTCCGGCATCGGCCGTCTCCTGCAATGTTGTCCGTATTTGTTCGACCAGCATGTTTTCAGTATGCATGACTAACCCTCCTTTCGATATTGCGAGGCTTCGGATGATTCCGGCGCTTCGGGGAGCCGGTACGGGCGGCATCCGCAGTCGAGACCGGTCCGCTTCCAGCACGTCGCGGGACAGATGTCGAAGAAATCGTCCGGCAGCTCTGCCAGCGCCACTTCCAGACCGCCGGACTTCTCGATGATCCCACGGCTCTTGGCCGCCGGCCGCGTGACGACGAACACCTCCCGCCCGGGATCGGTGACTGCCAACCGTTCCCGCAACTCTTCCAGCATGTGCGTATTGATCCCCCGGCCGCGATGTTCCGGACTGACTACGGCTGAACGCAGTTCCATCCGGCCATCGCTCCATTCCATCGCGCCGTAGTGCGCCACGATGGCGCCGGACGGATCCTCGGCGACCAACGACCGGCCGGCAGCCACCCAGTCATCCAACTCCTCGCGCGATACCCGCAACAAGGCGCCGGGTTCCCCGCCGACCAACTCCAGGACGGCGGGGATGTCCGGGGCTTCCGTCGGGCGAACGGAATACCCTTCCGGCGGATGGACGGAAAGTTCGGGTGAGTTTGAGTGCAAATGCTCGGACATGACGTGGATGGATCAATGGGTAATGAATCGATACGTACAAAAAAACCGCCTGGCGGCGGTCGGGGTGCGTATACGGGTGCACTGCCTCAAGCGCCGCGGGGACTCCGGTCACGGCGCCGATCGGCAACGTAGCTGTAGGCGGCAATCATGCTTCCTTTTTAGCAAACCCTCATGGTTAGGTCAATTTTTTAGTACAAACACCCTTCCCGGCCGCTTCGACTATCTGCGTACAATGGGGACATGAAACTCATCGCTAAAAATAAGCGCGCCCGGCACGACTACATCCTCGAGCGGACGTACGAGGCGGGTATCGCGCTGGACGGCGGCGAGGTGAAGTCGGTCAAGGCCGGCGACATCTCGATCCAGGAGGCGTACGTCACGATCCGCGGCGGCGAAGCGTACCTGGTCGGCGCGCACGTCAAACCGTGGCACGCGGCGGCCGTCGGCAAGGGCGGCAAGGACGGCGGCGGCGGCCGCACCCCGGATCCGACTCGCGAGCGCAAGCTCCTGCTCCACCGCGCCGAGCTCGACAAGCTGATCGGCGAGACCAAGGAGAAAGGCCGGACCCTGGTCCCGACCGCGGTCGGCCTCAGCAAGGGTCTGATCAAACTCGAGGTCGCGCTGGCCCGCGGCAAGCAGTCGCACGACAAGCGCCAGGCGCTCAAGAAGCGCCAGGCCGAACGCGAGAGCGCCCAGGCCATGAAGCGTGCGGCTCGGTAAGCCTCTTAACCAAGCGATTTTGACAGAATCCGGCAATCGTGTAGCCTGTGTCTCATGGCCGAGAATTCCAGCACGCCCGACGACCCGAGCTTGTCCGAGCAAGCCCGCTTGGAGCGGGAATCCGAAGGCACCGCCGGATGGGACCAACCCGCGCCGCTCGCCGACCAGAACATCGCCCGGCGGCTGACCATCACCCCCGATCACGCGGAGGAGATAAGCCAGATCCGTCTGGAAGGACGGGTCCGGCGACAACAAGGGCCGCTGCCGCTCTGCGAAGAAGGGTTCGAGGTGCTCGATGAATTGCGCAAGAACCGACGGGCCGAGCCGCTCACGGACCTGATGGACCGGTCGATATCGCCGCCCGAGGACGAGGATCCGGACGCAGCCGCCTAATCAGGCGGCGATCCGCCGCAGCGGATAGATCACGCCGTCGAACCGCTCGTTGATGTTGTACGTGGACGGCTCGACCGTGGGATCGAACTTGACGGACACCGCCTCCGAGAACGCGGGAGCCGAACCGAGTAGCACTTCCCGGTCGCGGAGGGCGTCGCGGTCGCGATGGATCAGCCAGAGGAGTTCCGGGACGTTCGCGAGCAGGACCCGCTCCCGCGGGTCACCCGGGAGTTCAGTTTGGATCAGGTCGAGACACTTGAAGAAGTCCGCGACCGTCTCCGGCGGGGACGTCATGAACCGCAGGGCGATTTCCTGGCGGTCCAGCGGCCGATCGTAGGTGGCGTACCAGCCCGGCCGGTCGACGACCTGCTCGAACAGATCGCCCAGTGCCGCGGGCACCTCCCGCGGATCGTCCCGCTCGAACGGGATGAACCGCAGGCTTACGCCGCGCGCCGCGAAACGTTCCAAGTCTCCGTCCGTGAAATTGACCGGCAGCCGGTGGATGTCGGAGACGTCCAGCCGGCCGCGGGCCGCCTGGAGCTCGCGCTGCTGCAGGGCATCGACCAGGGTCCGGGCGGTCGACCCTTGCATGAACCGGTAGGCCTCCTCTTCGAACCGCCGGTCCGGTTCGAAGTCCCGATGTGGACTGAAGTCATTCATGACCCCTATTGATACTGCCGCGGGCGGCGCCGGTCAAGGCGCGTAGCGGTCAACGGTCAACCGTACCGGGCGGT
>JAUYKS010000024.1 GCA_030699935.1 bacterium
ACCCACTCGCGCTACTACTACAATAAGACGAACAGCGACGGTGGGGCGATGAGTGCCGCGTACTTCAACGGGGTGGACCAGGGTACACGGTTCGACAGCTCGACTTACCCCAACCTGAACGGCAACTACGTGTTCTTGATCAAAGTGGTTAACTTCCAGGACCGGTTCAATGGATACGTGACTGACTACACGACAATTGACAAAGACGATTTTGATAAGGGATGCGTCGAAGGAAGTGCAGGGAATACGGTCGGGTGCCCTGATGCTATCCTGAAGTACGCCAAGTCACGCGGCATCGAAGGACCACTGGTACAGGACGGATATTACCTCAGGACTCCGAAAGATTTAGCGGGCGGGAGGCAACACCTCGCCAGCGCCCCGAACCGGGTAGCTTTCAACGTGAACTACGGTCCGGTGACCGGTGCCGGCAACCCCGGACAGGAACACGAGTACGAGGAAATGGCCGGCCAGACCTATCGGGGTTTGCGCTTCCAGACAGGAGGGGCGGGATGCCGGAACGACGGCTTTTCCCAGCGGCCGGGCAAGCCTGATTACTTGACGGGTTTTCCTTTCTTCGGAGTCGGAAATGCCGATTGGGATAACAGCGCCTTTAACTATGGAGGGTTCGAAGGTCCGCCGCCATCCTCCCCGAACTACGACCATGACATCCATGCCAGTATCTCGAGGCTTGGCACTAGTGACGACTACGGAACACTGACGAGCAATCCGCAAGGTCCTAAAAATGTCGCGGTTGGCACCATCAGCGGAAGCTGGCAGGATTATCCCGGATTCGCCATAAGCCTGGATAACCCCGGAGGACCTGGTGGCTTTGGCGGCGGCGGCGGCGTTTTCCAACCGTATTGGTATAAGAACGAGCAATACGCCGGAGATGTCAGTATTTCCGGATGGAACGACGGTAACAACATTGCCCAAGGCGGCGCCCCCTTCACCTGGGGCTACTGGCCGACGTGTCTGCGCGACGGGACCGGCGGCGAAGATGAATTTAAAGTCACAGCCCACACCCCCAAGTCGATCTTCAATAGCTACAAATACAACGGCCGCGACACCTTCAACCAGACCAACAACGCCAACGACGCCGTCGTGGACTTCGCGTTCCAGTACACGCTGCCGGAAACCCGCGGTCAGGTGAAATACTACGTCGTCGTGAACCGTGCCTCCGACGGGGCGCAAATGGCACGCTCCGATCAGACGGCCGATAACGTCGGGCCAGGCCCGCACCAGGTCCGCTTCCCGATCCAGACGAATTCCTTCGAGAAAAACACCAATTACACCTGGAAAGCCTGCGTGGATCCGGGTCCTCAACCGGCTCCGGGTACATGTACGAGTCCCATCACCTTCCAGGTCAACAAGGGCCCGACCGCCGAAGTCGTCTCCGGCGACCCGGACTACAACACCAACACCGGCAACGTGAACTACAACTGTTCCAAACTGGCGGTCAAGCTGACCGATCCCGAAGCCGGGACCACGTCCGGGTCCCAAGTCCGGCCGTACTTCGCGGTCAGCTGGACCAAGGACGGAAAGACCAACGTCGTCACCAGCTTCAACCGCGGCGGCCTGAACAGCGACAGCTGGGGCAAATGGGTGAACAGCAGCGGCTCGGCCACCAACGGCTACAAAGCCAGCGGCAGCACCTTCACCAGCGACGAGGTGAAGCCGGTGACCTGGACGGTGACCAGTCCGACCGGTTCGGTCACCAGCAAGAGCGTCCCGAACAAGACGCTCACCCAGTTCCTGCAGCAGGACGTGCCTGAAGGCGCGGACGTGAACTGGACGGCCAGCGGCGAAGACCGCTACGGCGCCTCCGACGTGGGCACCAGCGCCAGCGACACGTTCTACAGCCTTTTCTCGACTCCGCGGGCAACGCACCACGCCTCGTCACTGGGCGACGTCACGAAGCAGGTTTCCATGAACTACCGCCGCTTCGGCGCGCCGACCGGTGCCGGCTTCCACAAGAACACCCGGCCCAACCTGCTGCCGCCGGGCTCCACCAAGAAGTTCTTCGACCTGAACGGCGCCGTGACCGAAGACATCACGGACGGGCAGCTGGTCCGGGTCGAGACCAAGCTCAAGAACACCGGCGAGACGCCGACCAAGAAGTACGAGATCTACGACTACCTCGGCTCGATCCGCGACTTCGAGCCGCCGATCACGACCAGCTCGGACTTGCCGATCACCGTCCAGTACAACGACGGCGCGGAGCGGGCGGTCGAGCCGCTGATCAGCCGGGTGATCCCGAACCGCTCTAACGGAAACCTCGACCAGGTCGAGAACGTTATCAGCTCCGACGACGACCGCCGGGCCAGCTACAAGCTGGACTTCGGTACGAACCCCGACCAAGCCGCGAACGTGTCGGTCACCAAGAACGGCAAGGACTACTCAAGCTGCTCGTACGCGAGCACCGGGCTCTACTGCGCGACCGACTACGCCGCCTACCCGAATTCGGTCTACTTCTACTGCGGATTCGATGGGCGGTGGGTAGGTGGCTGCAACGGGGGTTACGACGCGTCGGCGGTCTGGTCCTACCGGCTCGACGGCGCCCCCACCGGTACGTATGACCTGACATTGAGCTATTACAACCGTCCGAACCCGGACTATCCGCCGCCTAACTACGGAAGCTATCACGTCAAGGTCGATTACCCGGGCGGGTCACGGACGGTCAACTTGCCGATCGAGTCAAACAGCCAGGCGAACGGCCTGCACACGTTCGTCCTGCAGGGCCTGGACATCACCGGTGCCAACCCGACCGTCACCCTCACCTGGGACAACGATGCCTGGAATCCCGGCGACGCCAACTTCGGCCTGAACTCGCTGCGCCTGGCCACCGCCGAGGACGACACGTCCGATTCGATCCTGCGCCGCGGCCAACTGAACCCAGGCGAGACCGTCGCGCTCCGTTACTACGTCCGCGCCAACCGCAACCGGACGACCACCGACGACTCCGACCCGAACAACAACTTCCAGCGGCGGCTTAAGGTGGGTTCGGCCACCGGCCCGATCGTACCGCAGCCCGACCCCAAGGGCGGCACGGTCGACGTCGGCGACGCCCACGTGTTCGTGCCGTACTCCGAGGACTACTGCAACCGGTCCAACCCGCTGCTCAACCACACCTGCGAGTTCGAGCCGGGAGACGTCCTGGCGCCGTGGCTCCGCGGGCAGCGCGGCTCGATCGCCTCGAACGAGGGCATCTTCGGCTACGACCCGCTGGCCGGCGAGGAGAACGCCACTTTCCTGGTCCAGGCCAACGGCGTCCTGTCGCACTTCAGCGGCGGGGCCGGTAACCTCGGCGGATACCAGGCGGCGCCGGCCACCTGCGCTCCGTCCGGCGACCTCGACTGGCGCAAGGAGATGTACAAGAACATCCAGAAGCTGGTGGCGGGAGACACGCACAACATGGGGTCGACAGTCCCCGCGGTGATGAACTTGGAGTCCGGCGGCAACGTCTGGTATCGCGACGGCGACCTGACGCTTCCCGCCCGTCCGGACCCGGCCCGGTTCCGCGGCGTCGGGACGATCGTCGTGAAGGGGAACCTCACGATCGAGGGCGAGATGGCCTACGACACCAATAACACCGCGATCAACTCGCTCGGCATCATCGTGCTCGGCAACATCAACGTGAAGGATTCGGTCACCAAGATGGTCGGGACCTACTACGTCTCCGACATCGACCGCGACCTGGCCGGCCAAAGCAACGGCTGCCCGGTAGTCGACGCCGCCAACGGGGTCTTCACGACCGGCAGCTCGAAGACGCGTCTGGACGTGAGAGGCGCGCTGGTGGCGAGGCAGTTCAACTTCCAGCGGTACTTCGTCGACCCGAGCGACTCGGTCGCCGATCCGGCCGAGAACGTCTACTACGACGGCCGCGTGGTCGCCAACACGCCGCCCGGGTTCGGCGTCTTCCGCGATACGGCATCGTGGTATGAGATAGCGCCGTAGCTGGTATCATCAATAAGGAAAAGGGGAACATGACACACACACGAAACGACAGGGGGAGCCGGTGACCTTGTTCGGCAAACAGCAGGAGTTCTTCGGGCTGGATATCTCCGGTACCTCGGTGAAGGTCGTCCAACTGAAGCCCGGGCCGTCGAAGCCATCGCTGGTCGCCTACGGCGGGATGGTGCTGCCGGTCGGCTCGATGCAGTCCGACTCCGAGGTCGACCTCCAGAACGTCTCCAACGCGATCCGGCAGGTCGTCAAGAAGGCCAAGATCTCGGCCACCCAATGCGTAGCGGCGCTGCCCGGCTCCGGCGTGTTCACTAGCATCATCCGGATGCCGGCGATGCCGAAAGGCGAGCTGGCCGATTCGATCCGCTGGCAGGCCAAGCAATACGTCCCGTCGCCGCTGGAAGAGGTGATCCTCGACTGGCACGTGGTCGGCGAGCACGTCAAGAAACCGGCGCCCGGCCAGAAGGCGGCCGGCACGGCGGGCACGGCCGACGCCGCGGACTCCGCCGGCCAATCCGGCGGCTCCGGCACCGCGGCCACGGCCGGCGACAAGGAGATCGAAGTGATGCTGATCGCCGCCCCGATCGCCCTGGTCCGCAAATACGTGAAGATCATCGGCGGCGCCGGGCTCAAGCCGCTGGCGCTGGAGATCGAACCGCTCAGCCTGGCGCGCAGCGTCGTCGGCGTGCGGCAGGAACCGGTGGTCGTGCTCGACGTCGGGCAGGCTGGCTCCGAGATCTCAATCGTCGAGAACGGCATCATCCGGCTCAACCGGAACACCACGGCCGGCGGCGGCGCCCTGACCCGCGCGATTTCGCAGAGCCTCGGCGTGGACGCCAACCGTGCCGAGCAGTTCAAGCGGGACTTCGGCCTCCGCGAGGACAAGCTCGAGGGTCAGATCCCCAAGGCGGTGAAGCCGGTGCTCGACACGATGGTCGCCGAGATCCGGCGGTCGCTCGACTTCTACCGCGAACAGCCGCACCCGCAGGGAGACATCCGCGAGATGGTGGTGGTCGGCGGCACGGCCCGCATGCCGGAATTGCTGCCGCTGCTCTCCGGCACCTTCGGCGTGGAGGCGAAGATCGGCGATCCCTGGGCGAACGTCAACTACGCGTCCGCGCTCAAGCAACAGCTGCACGAGCTGGCCCCTTCGTTCTCGGTGACCGTGGGCTTGGCCATGCGGGAAATGTAACTGCTAGCTACCATGCCGCTTATCAACATCAACCTCCTGCAGCGCGAGCAATCGACGGTCAGCCGGCTCTCGCAAGCCACCACGATCGTCGGGGTGGTGTCGGGATCGATCGTGGTCCTGCTGCTGTTGGTGGTGGTGTTCCTGTATACGACGATCGCGATCCGGTCGGGTCAGAAGGACGGATTGGTGCAGGAGCAGACGGAACTGGCCAAGAAAGCGGACGCGATCTCCGAATTCGAGCAAGTGTTCTATCCCGAGATGACGCTCAGCGAGCAGGCCGGAGCGTACCAGAAACAAGTCGACGGCGTCAAGGAATTAGTCGATAACCATAAGTATTTCTCGCTGTACCTGACCGAGATCGCGGTGAACACGCCGCCCACCGTGGTGTACCAGTCGTTCGGCTCGGACAGCGCCGACCGGCTGATCGTGACCGGCACCGCGTCGACCTATGGCGACGTTTCCAAATTGGCGAATCGGTTCGAGGGGCTCTCCTTCGCGAAGGGGGCGTCGATCCAGGACGCGCGGCTGAACCGCGACCCCGGCAAGAAGCCGATTCAGTTCACGCTGGTGATCGAGTTGAAGTCGGCGGCGGAACTCGACAAGCTGCCGGCGCCGGACCGGCCGTCCGGGTCCTCGGCCGGCGATGCCGACGGCAAGGCTCCGAAGGAAGGTGCCTCGCCGTCGCCGTCCGCTTCCGGATCTCCGGACTCGGCCGGTCCGCCCGGACTCGGCACCAGCTCGTTACCGTTGGGGGGTGAGTGATGGCCCGGCGTCCGATCATCAGCCTGAGCGGCAAGTACAACACCATCGCCGCGATCATCGGAGTGGCGCTGTTGCTCGGCATCCTGATCCTATTGTTCCTGGTCCGCCCGGCCTGGGCCAAGCTGCAGGACCTGGGCAAGCAGATCCCGGTCGAACAGCAGAAGCGGGACCTGGCCAAGCAGGACTTCGAGAACCTGGAAGTCGCCAAGCAGTTCTTCGACGATCGGACGGACAACGTGGAACTGGTGAATACGTCGCTGCCGATCGAGCCGGAAGTGCCGTCGATCCTCCTGATTCTCGAGGGGCTGGCGATCGACTCCGGCGTGCAGTTGGACGGATTCACGCCGCAGCAGCTCGGCGTGGAGAGCGGGGTCGCGGAACAGCAGGACCGTCCGGCCGGCGTCGATTCGCTGGAAGTCACCGCCAACTTCAGCGGCCGATATCCGCAGTTGATCAGCTTCCTGTACAGCTTGGAGCGGAGCCTGCGGCTCGTCGACGTGAAGTCGATCAACGTGAACGCGGTGAAAGGCTCTTCCGAAGACCCGGTGATCACGGGTAACATTTCGTTCACCGCGTATTACAAGACCGTCGAGGGCGGGCCGAAGCCTTCGGGAGGCAGTGACGCGGGCGGCAGTACGGGCACGGGTGCTGCCAGCGGCGGCAGCAGCGGTAGCGCCGCGCCACCCCCACCGCCACCGGGAGGAGCGACCTGATGGATATGCTGCGCAAACTGGCGCCCTGGCAGATCATCGCGGCCGCGGTCGGCGTGCTGATCGTGATGCTGGTCGGCGGCTACTTCCTGGTAGCGTTCCTGACCACCACGCCGGTACCGGAAGCGGCCCGGAGCAACGTTCCGGCCGACCTGGACAGCAAGTCGAACGGTGAGACCCTGAAGAAGCTCGAGGTATTCGAAGCGCCCAAGGACGGCCCGCTGGCGCCGCAGCCGGTCGAGACCGTCGACCCGAACGAGCCGAGCACGGTCAACCCGTTCCAATAGGCGGGACGGCTATCGCGCTTCATAACTGATTAGCAACCTTCTATAATTGAAGGCGATGGTCAGGTTGCATGATTTAAAGAAGCGGACCCGGGACAACTACAAGAGGATCGGGTCGATAAAATGTCCGATTCTCGGAGAAACCGTGTATTTTACTTCGGAGGGATTCAACCATCTCGTCTATAAATCTTATGGGCGGCCCCGGACGGTACAGGAGCAATTCATGAAGCTGAAGTGCTTCGAACATGCCACGTCCGTCCTCCGGGACGCGACCCTGGTCAAGGAGGTCCGCAAAGTCCGGATAAAGAAGAAAGGGAAGTGGAAGAAGGCCATCCAATATGGAATCGTGCACGAAGTGAAGCGAGGCAAAAGGATTCGGGTGGTAGTTGAGAAAATCGGCAAAACCGGTAAGCACAAGTTCGTCAGCGTAATGCCGGAAGACAACGCTTCGAAATACTAAAAAGCGAACACTAAAAAGCGCCCGGACGGACGCTGATTAGTGTGCCCGCTCTCGGCTTAGACATGTCTTAGCCGAAGAAGGGCTTTGGCCCACGAGCACATTTCGGATACTAGTCGTTTTCACACCGGATGTCAATGGGGAAAAACAGTTTATTTTCCTTTGTTAAGTAACTTTTTAAGCAACCTATACTTGTAGTGATATGCCCAGAATCGCATTGAGAAAAGTTAAGACCGCCGATAAGGAGCATTTTGCCCGTTGGTGGAGAGACCGGGATCTGCTCAGGCTGACGAGCGGTGTTTTGCGGCGCGCTACGGACGAGGAAGTCGACGGCTATTTTAAGAACATTCTGGAAAACGAAGAGGATCACCATTTCGTAATAACTTCAGGCGGGAAAGCCATCGGCCACTTGTCCCTAGCCAAGAGGCGTAACGGTTGGCATGAAACTCAGATAGTCATTGGCGAAAAAGGATATCGAGGGAAGGGATATGGCTCGAAAGCGATTAAGCTCCTTTTGCAGAGGGCAAGGCGCCTCAATATTTCCAAAATTTACTTGGAAGTAAGGCCCGACAATGCCAGGGCGATTCGCGCCTACGAGCGTTGTGGTTTTCGTAAAGTAAGAACCGTTCTCCACCCGAAGAACAAACGCTTACCGAAGACGGAACGAATGGAATTGTGATCACGAATCCCGGCCTCCACAGCACACGGCGCAAAATTCATCGTTGACAAAAAGCATTATTTATGCTATTGTTATCTAATTTTCCGAGATGCGTAGGCGCAGCCGCGTCGCACGATCCGCGGCTCACGCGCGCCAGCACTCCGGAGAAGGAAATACAAACACCATGCCCGGTACGTTCAGCAATACATTCGCCTCCGCGCCGACCAAGTTCCAGGACGCCCTGGTCGACCTGAAGCTGCTCACGCCCGAGCAGGTCGAGAACCTGCGCGTGCAGAGCATCAACTCCGGCCAGACGATCGAGCACATGGCCCGCGAGATGGGCCTGCTTTCCGAAGAGGACGCGGTCAAGGCGTGGGGCAGGGTGATGGGCCTGCCGTACGTCGACCTCCGCAACGTCGACGTCAACCGCGAGGTGCTCCAAGTGGTTCCCGAGCAGGTTGCCAAGAACTACAACGTCGTCGCGTTCGAAAAGGTCGGCAAGCGCTACCAGGTTGCGATGGCCGACCCGCACAACGTCCAGGCGCTGGAGGCGCTGGAGTTCGTCACCAAGAAGTCGAAGCTGCAGATCGACCTCCACATCTCATCCGTCGCCAGCATCAAGGCGGCGGCCGGGCAGTACGGATCCCTGACCGGCGAGGTCAGCGAGGTGCTCAAGGAGTCGACGGACGAGATCGCGATCGACGACGTCGAGGAAGACGTCGATTCTGCCAAGAAGCTCGAGAAGATCGTCTCCGACGCCCCGATCGCCAAGGCGATCGCCGCGATCCTCAAGTACGCCGTCAAGACGAACGCCTCCGACATCCACATCGAACCGACCGAGAAGGAGATCAAGGTGCGATACCGGCTGGACGGCATGCTCCAGAACACGCTGAACCTGCCGCGCCGGACGCTGCCGGCGTTGGTTTCGCGGATCAAGATCCTCTCCAACCTGAAGATCGACGAATCGCGGGTCCCGCAGGACGGACGCTTCAGTTCCAAGTTCGAGAACCGCGAGATCGACTTCCGGGTCTCGACCTTCCCGACCGTCCACGGCGAGAAGGTCGTGATGCGGCTGCTCGACAAGGCCGGCGGCCTGAAAAGCCTCGAGGACATCGGCGTCTCCGGACGCGGCTTCGACAAGATGGTCGAAGGGCTCGAGAAGCCGTACGGAATGACGCTGGTCACCGGCCCGACCGGCTCCGGTAAGTCGACCACGCTCTACGCCTCGCTGAGCCGGCTCAACGACGTCGCCGTGAACATAGTCACCTTGGAAGACCCGGTCGAGTACTCGCTCGACGGCGTGAACCAGTCGCAGATCAACCCCCAGATCGGCTACTCGTTCGCCTCGGGCCTGCGGAGCATTCTCCGCCAGGACCCGGACATCGTGATGGTCGGTGAGATCCGCGACCAGGAGACCGCCGACATGGCGGTGAACGCGGCGCTGACCGGGCACATCGTGCTCTCCACCCTCCACACCAACGACGCCGCCGGCGCGCTGCCGCGGATGATCGACATGGGGGTGGAACCGTTCCTGTTGGCCTCGTCCATCAACACGCTGATCGCCCAGCGGCTGACCCGCAAGATCTGCGAATCCTGCAAGAAGCCGGCCTCGCTCAACAAGGCCGAGCTGGATACGATCCAGGATATCGTCGGCCAGATGCCGAAGGAAGTCCGCGCCAAGCTGAAGCCGCTCAAGGAATACAAGTTCCTGAAGGGCGCCGGCTGCGATCGTTGCGGCGGCAGCGGCTACAAGGGCCGGATCGGGATCTTCGAGGTCCTGCCGATGACCGACGCCATCAAGGAGATCCTGCTGAGCCACGGTTCCGGCGACAACATCGCCGACAAGGCCGTCGAGGAGGGCATGGTCACCATGCAGATGGATGGGATCCTGAAGGTCCTCAGCGGCCAGACCACTCTCGAGGAAGTAATGTTGCGTACCAAGGAGTAACCGAGGGAAAACCATGAACCCGATCGAACAACCCACCGCCACCGGCGAACACGGCATCAGCGTCGGCACCAAGGTCTCGGCCGGCTCGGAAGAGCAGATGTCGCAGCTCTTGCAGCTGGTGGTCTCGCACGACGCCTCGGACCTCCATCTGACCGTCGGCGTCAAGCCGATGGTCCGGATCGACGGAGTGCTCCATCCGGTCAGCGATTACCAGGTCCTGACGCCGGAGCGCGCCGAAGGGATGGTCAACGCGGTCCTGTCCCCCGAACAGAAGAAGCGGTTCAAGGAGGAGAAGGAGATCGACTTCTCGCTGGCCTACGAGGACAAGGCCCGCTTCCGGGTGAACGTCTTCCACCAGCGCGGCTACCTGGCCGCCGCCCTCCGCCTGATCCCGATGGCCCTCCGGGGTTACAAGGAACTGCAGTTGCCCGGCGAGATCGCCGGCTTCGCGCAGATGAAGCAGGGACTGGTCCTCTTCGCCGGACCGACCGGCCACGGTAAGTCGACAACCCAGGCGGCGATCATCGACGACATCAACACGAACCGCGCCGAACACATCGTCACGATCGAGGACCCGGTCGAATATACGCACGTCCACAAGAAGTCGATCGTCGACCAACGCGAGGTCGGTGAGGACACCAAGAGCTTCGCGATGGCGCTACGCAGCGTGCTCCGCGAGGACCCCGACGTCGTGCTGATCGGTGAGATGCGCGACCCCGAGACCATGGCGGCCGCGATGACGATCGCCGAGACCGGACACCTCGTCTTCGCCACCGTCCACACCAACGACGCGCCGCAGACGATCGACCGGATCGTCGACAGCTTCCCGAGCTACCAGCAGAACCAGATACGTTCGCAGCTGGCCCAGGTGCTTTCCGGCGTCGTCAGCCAGCGGCTCCTGCCGCAGATCGGCGGCGGCCGCGTGCCGGCGGTGGAGATCATGATCGCCGACATGGCGATCCGCAACCTGATCCGCGAAGGGAAGTCCCATCAGATCCCGAGCGCGATCCAGACCAGTTCCGAACAGGGCATGGTCTCGATGGAGAAGGCGCTGGCGGAACGGATCCAGCAGGGCCTGATCAAGTACGACGACGCGGCGATGTACGCCAACGACCGCAAGACGCTGTCCAAGTTCGTGAAGGGATACGAAAGTTGAGAGCTATGAGCAAAACCGATGAGTGAATTCGTATACAAAGCGCGCGACGCGGCCGGACACCTCAAGACCGGCGAGATCAGCGCGGGCACCGAAGCGGCGGCGGCCGAGATGCTCGCCGAACACCGGCTGATCCTCACCAAGCTGGAGATCAAGAAGGAAAAGGGCTTCGACATCAGCCAGCTCCTGAACCGGCTGAACCGCGTCACCATGAAGGACCGCGTGATCTTCACGCGGCAGCTCGGCACCATGATCAAGTCGGGACTGCCGATCGTCCAGGCGCTGAACATCCTCTCCGAGCAGACGGAGAACAAGAAGTTCAAGCAGATCATCGAGGAGATCTCGGGCGGCATCGAGGGCGGCGGCAGCTTCTCGTCGATGCTGGCCAAGTATCCGAACGTCTTCGACCGGGTCTACGTCAACATGACCAAGGCCGGGGAGGCTTCCGGGCGGCTCGACGATACGCTCGAGCGGTTGGCGATCCAGCAGGAAAAGGCGTACGGGATCGTCAAGAAGGTCCGCGGCGCGATGCTGTATCCGGCGTTCGTGATGATCGCCCTGGTCGGCGCGACCATCCTGATGCTGGTCGTGGTCATCCCGCCGCTCAAGGATATTTTCGAAGGAGCGAACGCCGACCTGCCTTTCGCGACCCAGGTATTGATCAAGCTGTCCGACGCGATGCTCCAGTTCTGGTACTTGTTCCTGCTTGGCGGCATTGGGCTGGTAGTGGCGGGCCGCCAATTCCTGAAGACCGAGAACGGTAAGAGCCTACTCGACCGGGCCAAGCTCAAGGTGCCGATCTTCGGGCCGCTGTTCCAGAAGATCTATGTGGCGCGGTTCACGCGGACGCTGGCTAGCTTGGTCAGCGGCGGCGTGCCGATTCTTGAAGCGCTGGAGATCGTCGGCGAGTCGATCGGCAACGGCGTGTACGAACGCGCCTTGCGGAAGGCGGCCAAGGATGTCGAAGGCGGCGTCCAGCTCTCGCAGCCGATCCGCAGCAACCCGGTCTTCCCGCCGCTCGTCTCCCAGATGATCTCGGTGGGTGAGCAGACCGGAAAGATGGACGAAGTTTTGACCAAACTGGCCGACTTTTACGAGGAAGAAGTCGATAACCTGGTCAAAAACCTGACCACCCTGATGGAACCGCTGCTGATGGTGGTGATGGGAGCGGCCGTCGGCGGGCTCCTGATCGCCATTTTGATGCCGATCTACAACCTAGGCAGCGTGATTAATTGATGGTGTTGCGCGGGGCGCGCTGGCTTTCGGCCCTTTATATACATCTTTTTCGTTACTTCCGAGAATTGCAGATGTTTTTGAAAAAGATTGGAAATGTTTCTGCAAAACATGTCCAAAACATATGCAAAACATTGGAAATGTTCGGAACCAACAAAAAAGACATATATTTAACCCGGCGGCCCATCGAGCCGACCATCGACGCCGACTATCGACTATTGACTATTGACCACCGATTTAGCTACGCTGAGCGCAGCTTAGGCGGTATCGTTTAGGCGAAAAATAACAAACATGCAATCCGATCCGAAGCACGCGTCACGCTGCCACCTTTCGTTAGGTGCGGATTTCCGTACGCTCACTCATGCGCCTTTTCTTCATAGTTACCCGAAAGGAGGTGATATCGAATGACACAAGCAATCAAGTCAATGACGAAGCGGAGCCAGAAGGGTTTCACCCTGATCGAACTTCTCGTCGTCATCGCCATCATCGCGATTCTCGCGGCCTTGATCCTGGCGGCGCTGACCAGCGCCCAGAAGGGTGCCCGCGACTCTACGCGCCGGAGTGACGTCAGCCAGGTCAAGACGGCGGCCTCGCAATATCAGGCGGACAACAACGGTACCTACGCGGGTACCATCGCCGCCATGGTGCCGACGTACCTGAGCAAGACACCGGCGGCTCCCCAACAGGGAAACGCCGCTTCCAAGACCTACGCCTACTTCGGGGATAGCGACGGATTCTGCGTATCGGTCCAAGCCGAGCGCGACTCCAAGTATATCCAGGCGACTCCGCAGGGACAGTCGAACGCTGGGGTGGCCTGCACCTCTTCGACGACCGCCTTGCCGTAAGGCTGGTGATATCCCGGCCGCGGATCAGATGCCGCGGCCGGGAGAAGTCGGTTTGGCGCCTGAAGCCTGAAGGGACCCATGACTACCGTATTAATCTTCATTCTCGGATCGATCTTCGGCAGCTTCCTGTCGACGGTGTTCCATCGCCTGGAAATCGAAGAACCAGGCACGAAACGCCGGCGTAAGAAAGCCTCCAAGGGCAAGGACAAGGGCAAGCACGAGGGACTGGCCTCCGGACGGTCGCGTTGCGACCATTGCGGGACCCAGATCCCCTGGTACCACAACATCCCGCTGGTTTCGTTCGCCCTGCTGCGCGGCAAATGCCACCATTGCGGCAAGCCGATCAGCGAGTACCATCCGACGCTGGAACTGCTCAGCGGTCTGGTGCTGGTAGCGTCGTACCTGGCCTACGGCATCTCCTGGCAGCTGCTGGTGGCCGGCTTCTTCGGGCTGGTGATGGTCTTCCTGCTGGCTTACGACCTGCGGCACCAGATCATCCCGAACGTGGTAGTGATCCCCGCGATCGCGTTCGCCTTGGTGATGGTCCTGGCGCAAGCGCTCCTGTTCAACCAGGGGATCCCGGTGCAAGTCGGACTGTGGTCTGCGGACCCGGACACGTACCTGCTCGGCGGCGGCGCGGCCGGGCTGTTCTTCCTGGGCTTGTCGGTGCTGTCGCGCGGGCAGTGGATCGGCGGCGGCGACGTCAAGCTGGGGGTCCTGATCGGGCTGGTCGTCGGCTGGCCGGCCGTCCTGGTCGCCCTGATCTCGGCCTACGTGCTCGGGATGTTGTACGCGATCGTCCTGCTGGTCTCGCGCGAGGCCACGCTCAAGAGCTCGGTCCCGTTCGGGCCGATGCTCGCAGCCGGCTACTTCATCGCGGCGTTCTACGCCGACGCGATCATAGCCTGGTACCAAGGGTTGGTGATATGAAAGCTGTGAGCCATGAGCCGTGGGCTGTGAGCAGAGCGGTCTTGGCCAAGCTCAAAGCTGACCAGCGCGGGTTCACCCTCATCGAGATGGTCACCGTATTCATCGTGATTGCCGTGCTGACCGCGCTGATCCTGGCCAACACCCAGACGGGAGACCGCCGCCAGGAGCTTCGCGACAACGCCGCCGGGTTCGTCAACTCGGCCCGGAACGCGGAGGCCCGGGCCAGCGCCGCTGAATCGGTCGGCGGCACTTCGCGGAAGGCGTACGGCATCTGCCTTACCTCGACCACTGCCAAGGACAGCCAGGGCAATACGTTCCCGAACTCCAAATGCGCCGCGCCCTCCGGCCAGGCGAACGCCTACCAGGTATACGCCCGGACCCTGGCGGACTCGACCGCACACCCGACATGGGATACGCCGCCGGTTCTCCCGGACATCCTGGCGTCCCAAAAGTTGCCCAAGGACGTGCGGTTCTTCGCTTTCGGCCAGGTCTACCTTGATTATGTTCCTCCCCAACCGACGCTGTACGTGAACGGCGGTACGAACGACCGATGGTTGTACCTGTTCAGCAACAAGGCCAGCTACTACAAGTTGATCCGGATCAGGCCGAAGTCGGGAGAGGTGTATGTCCAGTAGCGGCCAGCGCGGTTTCACCTTGGTCGAAGTCGTCGTGATGATGTCGGTGCTGACGCTCGGCATCCTCGGGACGCTGGCGGTCGCCAACTACGCGGTGCAGGCCGGCTCCCGGAACGAGCAGCAAGCGACGGCGGTCAACCTGGCCCGCGAGGGGGTCGAGCTGGTCCGGTCCATCCGCGACTCGAACTGGTCCGCCATGGCGGAAGAAACCGGCCCGCGTTGCTGGGACTATTATCCGGACACGGAGGAGGAGGCCGGACAGCCGCCGCCGGGTTCCTGCAACCCGAGGTTCCAGGACCTTTCCGCCGCGACCAACTTCACGGCCTATCTGAACGTCGGTAACGGTTCGCCGTACCTGGTCCAACAGGCGTCCGGCTCGACCTCCGCCGCCGCCTACCGGTTGTGCCAGGACGGCCGCGGGCTCTATGTCCCGAAGACCGCTCCGTGCGGGTCGGGGCAGAGGACGTATTACCGCCGGGTGACGATCCGCCGGGTCAATGACCTCGGCATCGACGTCGACGACGGCAAGCGCAAATATTCGATCCTGGTCCAGAGCCGCGTCACCTGGCCGAAGCGCGGCGCCTCCGACGTCATCGTCGAGGAATACCTGACCGACTGGAGGAAATTCTGAAGTTCGTCACCGACCAGCGCGGCTACTCCCTGCTCGAGCTGATCGTCGCGTCCGCCATCTTCGCGGTGATTTCCGTCGCAGCGGTGGGGGTCCTAGTGAGCGTGCTCCAGAGTTCCAGCAAGACGGCCGCCCAGCGCTCGGTGCAGCAGGATGCCCGCGTCAACATCGAGGAGATCGCCCGGACGGTACGGGCGTCCAGTATCGATTATGCGTTCTACAAGAAAGCCGAAGACGAAAACCAGGCGCGATGTGCGATAAGCGGCTACGTGAACGAAACGACGGGAACCACGGAGATCAACGGCAGTATCGCCCTCCCGCTGTTCTGGTCCGAAGCGGTAGCCGGCGGTGGCGGCGCGCTGCAAAAGCGGGTGGTCTTCTTCTACGACGGCGGTTCTCCCACCGACGATACGGACGGGGCGATCTACCGGTACGAGACCGACGCCGGGGCCCCCACGCCGTCCTGCGACGACGTCTTCGGCTCCGCCGACAAGGTCCGCCTGTCCGCCCAGAACGTGGCGGCCTCCCGGATGAAGTTCTTCGTCAGCCCGCTCAGCAGCCCCTACAAGGACACCTGCGCGATCAAGAACAGCCTTTGCCAAGTGCGCCGCAATACCCACCCCCGCGTGACGATACTGATGACGGTCCGGACGCCGGACGAGCCGGATGACGCCGCCTCGCAGTCCAAGTTCAGCGAGACGACCCTGCAGACGACCATCGGGACGAGGGCGTATCCGATCACCGGATTGGTGGGGCAATGATGAAGCGGCAGCGGGGCAACGCGGTCCTCTTTTCGCTCCTGATCATGGGATCGGCACTGGTCGCCAGTGCCGGTATGGCGACGCTGGTGACCGGCGAGATCGCCAACGTGTCGCTGATCCCGCCGTCGGAGCACGCCTATTACAAGACGGAGAGCTACGTGGAACAGGGCTTGTGGCAGAAGAAGCAGGACCCGGAGTACCAGATCGAGAATAAGTCCGAACTCCCGGCGAACTTCCTCTGCACCGGGAACTGCTTCGAGACCGCCCCGCGTAACCAAGCGGGTTCGCTGATAACGTACGAGTCGACCACCTCGGTCCCGGACGGGCAACTGGCTTTGACCCAGGACAAGGTGGTCCAACTGGACATCGACACCAGCGACACTACCGGATCGACGGGCCGGTTCGACCTTGGCAGCATCAAGGCCGCGAGCGGCCTGCGCGGCGTCGAGGTGACCGTGATCGCGTATCCGAAGCAAGCGCCGTTCACGGACATCACCGGCGCGTCCGGCGGTTCGGTGGAGACGCCGGTGTTCGTCGAGACCCGCCTGTTCACGCCCGGCATGACCGGCTTGCAGCTGATCACCAACCTCGGGCCGCCCGAAACCAACCGGCTGGGTGAGCAGTTCCCGCCGCTTAACACTTCGTTCTACCGGCTGCGAATCAAGGCGCTCGGCGCGGATACGGTGGTCCAGCCGACCGCGATAGCCAATCCGAACACGAGCCTCCTGCTGCTCACCCCCGACTTCCGCGTCACGGCGGTGGCCGAGGACGGCCGGGCCCGGCGGGGGATCGAGGTGCTGGTTCCGGCCACGGAACAGATCGCCAGCGTCTTCGACTTCGTGATCTTCTCCGACCTGGCCCTGAGCAAGACCGACGCCAAGCAGCAGCGGATCAAGTCGCTGAAGGTGAAAGTGTATGACGACGCCAACCGGAACTGCGTCAAGGATGCCGGCGAAGCGGGGCAGCCCGGCGTGGCGGTCTCGGCCGGTTCCGCCTATTCTGCTTCGACGGACGCCGACGGGATCGCCAGCTTCCCGGACATGCAGCCGGGGAGTTATACGGTCAAACCCACGGTGGGTTCCGGCTCGACCGTGTGCAGTCCGCAGACGCGGAACGTGACGTTCGTGGACGACCAGACTACGGAAGTGAAGGAGGCCGTCTTCCTGGTCCAATCGGCGCAGCGGGTGCCGTGGTACCGCGCCTACAATTACGGCTCAATCGACCATTGGTACACCGCGAACAAAGCAGAGTACGACTACTGGACGACTCACGGATACACTGCGGAAGGAATCGCCGGATACCTCTACGCCGTCCAAGCTGCGGGCACGCAGCCGCTCTACCGTAGCTGGAACGGTTCCGAGACGACCCACTACTACACCATGAGTAAGAGCTCGCACGATTACTGGAACGCTCACGGGTACGTTTCGGAAGGAATTACCGGGTACCTGTATCCGTACAACGCTACTGATGACGCCGCCGGTCGAACGGGATGCCCGACCGGTTCCGACCCGTTGTATGAGAGCTGGTGGCCGGGGGGCGACCACCTCTACACGATGAGCAAGGCCGAGTGGGATGCCGTGACCTGGTATGTAAAGCAACCCATCGTCGGCTGTATGTGGACGACGGCCGGATGAGCTCAGTGACGGTATTCACTGACGGCGGCGCCCGCGGGAATCCCGGCCCGGCCGGCATCGGCGGCGTGATCGTCCGCGGCGGCGTTGGGGGCGGCAAGGCCGGCAGCGGCGAGACGCTGGAGGAGTTCTCCAGCTACATCGGCCGGGCGACGAACAACCAGGCCGAGTACCAGGCCCTGCTGGCTGGGCTCGACCGGGCGCGGAAGCACACCGACGAGGACGTCGTATGTGTGCTTGATTCCGAGCTGCTGGTGAAGCAGCTGACCGGCGAGTACCGGATCAAGAGTCCCGAGCTGAAGAAGCTCGCGCACCAGGTGAAGCACCTGGAGGAATCGTTCAAGTCGGTGAGCTACCGGCACACCTACCGCGAAGGGAACGAGCGGGCCGACGCGCTGGTCAACGAGGCGCTGGACAAGGCCGCTCAGGCTTGAAAAAAGTGCCCCACAGGCATATAATCCGTCATTGGTCGGCAGGCTACGCAGTCGCCGGGCCATTAACAGGCCGGGAGGAAAGTCCGAGCACCTCAGGGCAGCGCGGTCGGTAACGCCGACCCGGAGTGATCCGAGGGATCAGTGCCACAGAAACGATACCGCCGCGACGACGGACCGATTCGGTTCGCTGGAGCGGTAAGGGTGAAAAGAGTGCGGCAAGAGCGCACAGTCGTCGCCGGTGACGGCGGCGGGTGGTAAACCCAGCGCGGTGCAAGGCAAACAGGATCAGGACGGCCCGTCCGCTACGATCCGGGTTGCCGCTTGAGTGCCTGAGCAATCAGGTGCCTAGATGGATGACTGCGACGCGCTTCGGCGCGTACAGAACTCGGCTTATCGGCCAGCCGGCCGGATTATCATCGAGAGACGCTCCCTGACGGGGGCGTTTTTCGTTGTGGCGCTGATACGATGGTGAGGTGAAAATATTTATCTGTTGTAGCCGGTCGTTTTACCCGAAGGTCGACGGGATCAAGAAGGCGCTCGAGGAGTCCGGCCACCAGATCACGCTTCCGAACAGCTTCGAGGAACCGGGCAGGGAAGACAAGCTCAAAGCCGGCGATCCACGGCGACACGCCAAATGGAAGGCCGAGATGCTACGCGAGCAAGAACGGAAGATCAAAGCGAACGACGCCATCTTGGTCATTAATATCGACAAGCGTGAGCAGCGCAATTACGTCGGCGGTGCGACGTTTCTGGAGATGTTCAAGGCGTTCGAACTCGGCAAAAAGATTTTTCTCTGGAACGACATACCGGAGGGAATGTTGCGGGATGAGATCCTAGGATTCGAGCCGATCGTCATCAAGCAAGACCTCTCGCTTGTGAGCTAAGCTAAGTAATAAGTGAAACGTTCCGAACTGGCCATTTCCGCCCTGCTGGTGCCGCTCGACGCGGCCGCGGTGTACTGGGCGTTCATACTCTCGTACTACGTCCGGGTGGAGTCCGGCGCGCTGCCGGTGGCCTACGTCCTGCCGTTCGACCAGTACGCGCTGTTCGCGGCCGCCGCGACCGCGCTATGGCTGGTGGTCTTCGCGCTGCTCGGGATGTACCGGCTGCGCAGCACCCGCCGCGGCCTCAACGAATTCGCGCGGATCGTCGCCGGATCGTTCATCGGGACGCTCTCGATCGTCGCATTGATCTTCTTCCTCCGGATCGACTTCTTCTCGCGATTCGTGGTGATCTTCGGATTCCTGGCCGCCATCGTCCTGCTGGCCGTGGTGCGCGGCGCGGTCCGACTGGCCCAGCAGGCGCTGTTCCGTTACGGCGTCGGCGTCCGGCGGGCGATCATCGTCGGGACCGGCGCGCCGGCCAAGACGCTGGCCCACGAGTTGGCCGCCGGAGGGCGCGGCTACCGGATCCTCGGGTTCGTCGCGACCAAGCCAGGCGCGAAAGCGAAGGTACTCGGCCGACTCAAGGACGTCCCGGCGCTGCTGGCGCGGTACCGTCCGGACGAACTGATCGACGCGGACCCGGGCCTCACCGGCGCGCAGAAGCTGGTGATCATGGATGCCGCCGAGGACATCCATACCGACTTCCGGTTCGTGCCGAGTACGCCGGAGCTGGCGACCGCCCGCGTCGGCGTGGCCGCGGTCGGCGGCATCCCGCTGATGACGATCCTGCGCACCCCGCTCGAAGGCTGGGGCCGGATCGGCAAACGGACCTTCGACCTGGCGGGCGGACTGCTGGCGTTGCCGTTCTTCCTCGTGCTGTATCCCTTCGTCGTGCTGGCGATCAAGCTGGACTCCCGCGGCCCGGCCGTCTTCAAGCAGGTCCGGGTCGGACGGGCGGGCCAGCCGTTCGTCTCATACAAGTTCCGCGGCATGGTGGACGACGCCGAGAAGCAGCTCTCGAAACTCCGCAAGTACAATGAGGTCTCCGGCCCGGTCTTCAAGATGAAGGACGATCCGCGGGTGACGCGGGTCGGGCGTTTCATCCGCAAGACCAGCCTCGACGAACTGCCGCAGATCCTCAACGTCCTGAAGGGCGATATGAGCTTGGTCGGTCCGCGGCCGCCGCTGCCGAGCGAGGTCAAGAAGTACAACCGCCAGCAACGACGACGCCTGACGATCAAGCCGGGGATCACCGGGCCGTGGCAGGTGTCGGGGCGCTCCAACGTGAGCTTCGACGAATGGGTCCGGCTCGACCTCTACTACATCCAGCACTGGTCGCTGTTGCTCGACCTGACGATCCTGCTCAAGACGGTCGCCGTGGTGCTGGGACGGAAGGGCGCGTACTAAGCGGGGCGGGTGCGGCGGGTGCAGCAGGTGCAGAGGGCATTCCGAGCGCCTGACTCCGGGACTCTGCCTGACTTCGGGACTCTAATTACTTCTTTTTCGTTACTTCCGAGAATCTGCAAAACATCTGCAAAAGATTGCAGATGTTTGGAAGTAAGGAAAAAGGTGTACGAGATTCCTGGAGGGGTACCGAGGTAAGCTAGGGGTATGCGCAGAAATTTTCGGAGGCCCAAGGTCGCGCTCGTCCACGACCACCTCGTCCAAGACGGCGGGGCGGAGCAGGTGCTGCGCGAGCTGATGCGGATCTGGCCGGACGCGCCGGTCTACACCGCCTACTACGACCCGCGGCGGATGGGTCCGGACTTCCGGCGCACCGGTGGCAGCGGGCGCGCGCACACCGGCGGCAAGGACATCCGGACGAGCTATCTGCAGCGCCTTCCACTGGCGCGGCGTTTCTATAAGTGGACGCTGCCGCTGATCGACGGCGCCTTCCGCCGGTTCGACCTCTCGGAGTACGACGTCGTCGTCTCGTCGGCCTCGGCTTGGGCGAAGTCGGTCCGGACCGGCCCGGATACTTTGCACGTCTGCTATTGCCACACCCCGACGCGGTACCTCTGGAGCGACGCGGATCGCTACATCGGCGAGACGGGATACCCGCGCGTACTGAAGTCCGCGTTCCGAGGGATGCTCGGGCGACTGCGGAAGAAGGACCTCCGCGGTGCCCGCGGCGTCGATGCATACGTCGCGAACTCTCGATACGTCGCGGATCGGATCAAGAAGTACTACCGCCGTCCGTCCGTCGTGATCCATCCGCCGGTCGACTCGTCCAAGTTCGGCCCTTCGCGTAAGCGCGGGGACTACTTCCTGCTGGCGGGCCGCCTCGAGCCGTACAAGCGGGGCGACATCGTGATCGAAGCGGCGAACCGGCTCGGCGCCCGCTTGGTCGTGATGGGCGACGGCACCGACCGCCGACGGTTGGAGAAACTGGCCGGCCCGACCGTGGAATTCACCGGGCGGGTCAGCGACGCGCGGCGGAAGAAACTGTTCGCCGAGGCGGACGCCCTCATCAATCCGCAAGAGGAAGATTTCGGGATCACGGTAGTGGAGGCGCTAGCTTCGGGCGCGCCGGTGCTGGCGTACCGGCGCGGCGGCGCGGCGGAGATCGTCACCGCCCGGGCCGGCGCGTTCTTCGAACGCCAGACGCCGGATGCGGTCGCCGCGGCACTGCGGCGGTTCAAGCCGCAGCGATACCGGAAGGCCGACCTCACGGCCCGCGCCCGTGACTTTTCGGCGGCACGGTTCCGGCGCGCCTTGAAAACGCACGTCGACGCGGAGCTTGGGAGCCATGCGGATCGGCGTTGACGCCCGCCCGTTCGCCTCACCGACCGGCCGCGGCGTCGGGCACTACGCCGAGCAGCTGGTCGGCGAGCTGGTCGCGCGATACCCGCGGGATACCTGGGTGTTGCTGCAGACCGGGCGGCGCCCGTGGCGTCCCGGCCCGGCACTGCGCCGCCGGAACGTCGAGATCCGGCGCGTCCGCGTTCCGAACAAACTAATGAATGCCTCGCTGGCCGCCGCCGGAAGGCCCTCCCTCCGGCAACTGCTCGGCGACGTCGACGTCTTCTTCATGCCGAACCTCGGCTTCCTGCCGCGGCTTCAGGACACGCCGCTGGTCCTCACTGTGCACGACCTCTCGTTCGAACGGTCGCCGGAACTCTACACCCGCAAGGAACGCTGGTGGCACGCCGCCGTCCGGCCGCGCCGGTTGGTCGCCGCGGCCGCCCGCGTCACCACGGTCTCCGAGGAGTCGCGCCGCGAGCTGATCCGCTGGTACGGCGTACCCTCGGCTAAGGTCTCGGCCATCCATCCGGGGATCGACCGGTCACTGAAGCCTCCGACCGCCGCCGACCGCCGCCGGATCCGCCGGAAATACGGTCTCGGCCCCGCCGGAGACGCGGGCGACTATTTCCTCTACGTCGGCGCGTACGAACCCCGCAAGAACCTGCCGCGGCTACTCGACGGATATCGACGGGCGCGTCGGCAAGGCCTCCGAGCTGGCCTGGCCCTGGTCGGACCGGGAACCGGATCCGGGGCCGAGGAAGCCCGCGCCGCCGGAGCGAAGGTCCTCGGTTACGTGCCCGCGGCGGACAAGGCGCCGCTCTACGGCGAAGCGTTGGCGACGGTGCTGGTCTCGCGCCACGAAGGGTTCGGATTCCCGCCGCTCGAGTCGCTGGCCTGCGGGACGCCGAGCCTGGTCTCGCCGCTCCGGATCTTCGACGAGACCGTCGGGCCGGGCGCGCTCCGGGCGCGCTCCGCCGCCGGAATCGCCACCGAACTGATACGCTTGGAGCGCAGTCCGGCGTTGCGCCGGCGCCTGGTCGGGAAGGGGAAACCGCGATTGGACCGCTTCCGCTGGCGCCGCGCCGCGGCCGAGACGTATCGCTTGATCAAGGAAGCCGCATGACCCTCCACCGACCATGAAGTTCCGAGACGACATCCGGCCCAAAACCCCGGCGGGCGAACCCGTCCGGAACCGGAAGGCCGCCCGCGGCGAAGGTATCCGCCTCGACGGCACCGGCGCGGTCAAATACCGGCGGACCGCCCCGGGACTCTCCGAGACGAAGGTGCCCGCCGCTCCGAAGCCGCCGCTCTCGCCGCTCACGCCGCGCCGCGCCACGGCAGCGCAGCCCCCGCCCGCCCCTCCGACGCCGGGCTGGAAGCTGCTCGCCCGCGGGGCCGTGGCGGCCGCGCTGGTGGTCGGCCTGGCCACCCAGGTCAGCGGCGAGGGAGCGGACGTCCAAGGCGACGTGGCCGCGAACATCGCAGTCGCCCGCGAGGCGCTCGACGGCGCCCGCGTCGCCTTCGCCAAGGGAGACTTGGCCGCCGCCGAGGACCGCCTCGGCATCGCCCAACACTCCCTGCACGACGCCAACCGCTCGGTCGCCTCGCTCGGCCAGCAGGGCGGCATCCCGTTCAGCCAAGCCGCCGGCGACCGTACCGTCGCGGTCGAACTGCTCTCGACCGGAGAACGGTTCGTGGCCACGTCGCGCGACGTGGTCCGCGACGTCCGGACCGTTCCGGAAGCCGCCTCGGCCGACAAAGAAGGATTCTACGCCACCGGACGCATCCTCAACGAGCGCGTCCCGGCGATCTCAAGCCACCTCTCGGAACTCGATCGCGAACTCGACCTCCTGGCCGCCCTCTCCGACCGGGCGGCGGACAGCGGACTCGAACAGCTCCGGTCCGCCGGGACCGAGTTCCAGCGGATCCTGCCCGACGCGCGGAAGGCCCTGGCCTCCGGCACCGAGATCACCGACCAACTTCCGGGAATCCTCGGCGAACAGGAGTTCCGCCGCTATCTGCTCTGGTTCCAGAATCCGGCCGAGCTCCGGCCGACCGGCGGGTTCGTCGGGACGTTGGGCGAACTGACGCTCGACCGCGGCGCGGTGAAGGACCTCAAGGTCGACTCGATCTACGCCGCCGCGAACCAGGCCAACCGGACGATCGAAGAACCGCCACCCGCGCCGTTCCTGCGCTTCATCAAGACTGATCCGCCGATCTGGGGCCTGCAGAACGCCAACTGGTCGCCGGACTTCCCGACCGCGGCCCAGCGTTTCCAGGACTTCTACGAGCGGGGCGGGGGCAGCACGACCGACGGCGTGATCGCGCTGACCGTCACGCCGATCGAGGACATGCTGCGCATCCTCGGCCCCGTCGAGATGCCGGAATACGGCTACACGTTCACGGCGGACAACTTCCAGACGACGATCCAGGACGATCAGAAGGAACGCCGCGCCGACAGCGACCAGGATCCCAAGAAGATTCTCCGCGATTTCGTGCCGGCCCTGCTCAAGAAGCTCGGCACGGCGCCGGACCGGCAGCGGACGGAGGCGCTGGGCGTACTCACCAAGGCGGCCAGCAGCGGCGACGTCCAGCTGTTCTTCAACCGTGAGCGGCACGAGCGCCTGCTCGGGAACAGCAAGGCGGCCGGCCTGCACCGTCCGTACGCGGGCGGCATCAGCCTGATCGACGCGAACATCGCCGGGTTCAAATCGAGCCACGACGTCTCGACCGTGCTGAAACGCACGATCAAGGTCGCCGCCGACGGGACGACGGACGAATCCGTCGAGGTGACGCGGGAGCACTCGGGCGCCACCGAGACGCACGACAACCTCAACTACTCGCGGTTGTATCTGCCGCCGGACGCCAAGCCCGCCGCGGGCGGTGCGGGCGGTGACGCCGCGGCCGACCGCCGGACTGCCACCGACGGGTGGAACGCCAGCGAACTGACCGACGAGATCGAGGGCTGGGGCGCGGTCCTCGGCGGTTGGACGGACGTCGCCCGCTTCGGGGAAACGACGTACGGCGCCCGGTTCCGGCGCGGCACTTCGCTCGACCTCCGCCAGGGCCGCCTCCCGCTGCGCTACGTTGCTCAGCCCGGCACCGCGGTGAAAGTGCGGACCACGGTGACGCTGCCGGACGGGTACGTTTGGAACGGCCGCCGCGACGCGACGGTGGAAGGCCGCCGGATCACCATCACCGACACCGCCCGCGGCGATCTCGTGTATGATTTGACGTTCACGCCTGCCGCCGACTAACGACCAACGACTGACGACTAACGACTACATGGACATCTTCAACTTCTTCTTCTACGACGTACTCTATCGGCCGTTGTACAACCTGGTGGTCTTCACCTACCAGACGCTGCCCGGCCACGACATGGGCCTGACGATCATCTACCTGGCGCTGCTGGTCCGGGTGGCGCTGCTGCCGGCGTCGATGGTCGGATCCGCCTCGGCGCGCAGGATGGAGGAGCTCCGGCCGCAACTGGAGAAGCTCCGCCGCATGCCCGAAGTCGGCCGGCGCCGCTCGTTGACGCGGAAGCTGCTCAAGCAGCATCGCATCAACATCTACGCGACGGCGATGGTGCTGCTCGCCCAGGTGGCGTTCCTGGCGATCCTGTTCCAAGTGTTCCAGTCGGGATTCCATCACGACCCGAACGAACTGGCGTACTTCACCGTCCACGGCCCGATCGACACCACGTTCTTCGGGATGTTCGACCTGGCCGAGCGCAACTGGTGGCTGCCGCTGACTGCCGCCGTCGCGCTGTACGTCCTGCTCTGGCTGACCACGCCCGAGCCCGAGCCCGGCGCCAAGCTCTCCGACGTCTGGTACGTGATCGTGCTGCCGCTGTTCGTGTTCGGCGTGCTGCTGCTCCTGCCGTCCGCCAAGGCGTTGTTCCTGCTGGTGTCGATCTTGTTCTCGATCGGGTTCTTTGTGGTCGGGAAGTACGTGTTCAGGGTCGAGCCCAGCCTCGGCGCGGATCCGGAATAAGGCGACCGGCCGCGCTCGAGCTGTATTTATCACTTCTGCTATTGTGACGGCGGGAAATGGGACATAGTATTTTTATATGAGCTATTCGATCGTATTAGTCGGCATGCGGGGTAGCGGCAAGAGCACCATCGCTGAGATTCTGGGCAAACGGCTGAATCTTCGCGTAATCGACACGGATGCCAGGAATAACTACCGGCCTTCAAGTTCAAGCTCTAAGGCTTTCCGCGATAAGGAATCCGCCGTTCTCAAAGGTATCGGTACGGATATTCCCACGGTCATCGCGACCGGTGGCGGAACGATACTGAGGAAAGAGAATCGTAGGCGTCTCAGAGAGCTTGGCACGGTTTTTTGCCTCACGGCGCCGGATTCGGTGTTGTACGACAGGATCGGCGAAGACCCCGGCCGGCCGTTGCTTACCAAGGCCAGTGACATGCGGGAAGACCTGCGCAACCTGGCTAAGCGACGGACTCCTCTCTATCGGGAAGTCGCCGATCGGACGATTGCTACCAAGGGCCGTCGTCCGATCGAAGTAGCCGAGGAGATAGCGAGAATTTATAGGCAGGGAAAGCAGGGGTCGAGTCCACGGCGGAAGTTGGTTGCGAAGCTAGCGGCTGCTTGATAAACTAAGCCGTCCTAACCCAAATGAAACCCTCATGAAATCTGAGACAGAGCAGGGTTCTCCCAGGGAACAGTCTCCGAATGAGAGACTTTCTCAGATTTTGAAGTACGGATCCCCCGGGGAAAAGATGTACTTGGTTTATGAGTTCGATACTGGACAGCTTGAGACGACGGGATGTGACGAGGAATCACTGAAGCAACTACAGACGGAAGCCGCGCGAGGTTGGCAGCAGGTAGCGAGAACGCTGGCAGCGAATTCCGTTGATTCATACATGGGGTCCCAAGAAGCGGCTGCTCTGAAGATTCTTGCGAGTGAAGGTAAATTTGACCCCGATGCAGTGGGGATTTCCGAGAAGCAAATGGATCCTCACCGAGTGTATCGTCCGCTGGAAGCGTACTAGGAGAGTTTCCGTACCTAGAGAGTTCTCATACCTCTTTTTCGTTACTTCCGAGAATCTGCAAAACATCTGCAAAAGATTGCAGATGTTTGGAAGTAAGCAAAAAGGGATACCTAGAACCTCTTCGCCGCCCACACCCACACCCACGCCTCGCTCAAAAACGCACAACCAAGGGAAAACTTGCCACCGGTCGCGAAAAGCGTATACTTAACGCTTGCGACAGGCCGAAGGCCGCTGACGCCGCCGAACGCCGACGCCGCACAAGGCGCACCAGCCAAGATGAACAAATTAGTCGTATCATTCCTGCTCGATGACGTCCTCCTCGGACTGTTCATCTCCGTCCCGCCCGGGCACGTCGCCTGCGTGTACGACCGTGGCCGCGGCGTGCTCAAGAAGGTCTGGAAACCGGGCCTTCACCTCAAGATCCCGTTCTGGCAGAAAGCTAAATTGTTCAACGTGCAGACGCTCGAATACCAGATCAAGCGGGGATTCGACCTGTCCGACCCCACGCTGATGGGCGACGACGCGATCCAGGCCAAGGAGTCCGACAACGACACCGTCGAGATCCAGGGCACGATCCTGTTCCGGCTCGACGAAAGCGAGGTGCCGCGGGTCTGGCAGGAGATCGGCGAGGACTACGTGGATAAGATCATCCGCCCGATCACGCGCTCGCGGATTCGCGTGGTGGCCAGCCGGTACGAGTCGCTGGACATCGCCGGCAAGGACCGCGACAAGATCGAAAGCGAGATCAAGGACGAGCTGGGTCGGAGCTTCAAGGAGAAGGGGATCATCATCGAGGACGTACTGCTTTCGCAAGTCACTAAGACCGCGAGCCGTGTCTAGCGCGAACCGCGTTTAGCGCGAACCGCGTTTAGTACGGTAGGATAGGGACATGGGACGACTTGTCACCGAGAAAGAGGAGAGCAAAGGGACCGTCGCAAAAGCGGGTCTGTTCTGGGTTATTTTGGCCCTCCCGTTGCTGATCCTGCGGCGGCTGCGGAAACGCCGCGATTGACGTCCGACGGCCGGACTTGCACCCGCCTGACCAGGCATGGTACAAACGTGTAGAAGCGCCGTAATTCAGCGGCCGAAATATCAAAAGAAAGAGGAGGACCATATGGCAGACGACATCAAAGATATCAGCACCCGCGGGGCGTTGATGGCAATCGCAATCTCACTGATCGTGTTGGCGACGGTGACGACGTTCGGGATTTTCGGTGATTACTCGGGCCGGGCTCCGGACAAGGACAAGTACCAGGCCGTGACGCTGACCAACGGGTCGATTTTCTACGGCCAGCTGACGGGCGTCGGCAGTAACTACGCGACCCTGGAGAACGCTTACACGATCCAGAACGCCGCTCCGGTCGGTAAGGACGGCAAGCAGCAGACCCCGAACCTGCAACTGGTCGCTCGCGACAAGGCCCTCTACCAGCCGGTATCGGCCATGAAGATCAACGTCGAGCAGATCCTGGTCTGGGAAGACCTGTCCGCCGACAGCCCGGTCGCCAAGGCGATCGACAAGCAGAGCAAGAAGGGCGACAAGAAGTAGTCCGAGTCGAGTCGAGTCGATTGAAATCGATCGAAGTCGAAATCGCGAATTTGATCCGGCGCTCCCTCGTGGGGCGCCGGTTTCGTGTAGGCTGGGATTATGCCCTCACATCCGCGCAAGCTCTTCTTTGATATCGAGACGATTCCGGCGCCGAAGCAGCTCGAGCCGCGCCTGAAGGAGCTCTACGAGATGAAGAAGGCGAAGAAGGCCGCGCGCGGCGGTAGTAACGGCGCGCCGACAAGCTTCGCCGGATTCCTGCGGATGACCAGCCTGGACGGCAGTTTCGGGCGGATCTGCTGCCTGGCGTATGCCGTCGACGACGGCGAGGTGCAGGCGTTTGCCGGCGACGAGCGGTCGATCCTGGAGGGTTTCTGGGCCCAGGCGACGCCCGGCACGCGGTTCATCGGGCACAACGTGTTCGATTTCGACCTGCCGTTCGTGATCAAGCGGTCGCGGATCCTCGGCGTCCGGCCGTCGGTGATGCCGAGCCTGGCGCGGTACCGCAGCCATCCCGTCTACGACACGATGCACGAGTGGACCGGCTGGGGGCGCAGCAGCGTCAGCCTGCACGCGTTGTCCGTCGCGCTGGGGTTGCCGACCTCGAAGGACGGCATCGACGGCTCGCAGGTGGCGGACCATTTCGCGGCCGGCAAGCTGGACGAGATCGTCGAATATTGCAAGAAGGACGTGGCGCTGACGCGTCAGGTGTACCAGCGCATGACGTTCGATGACAGTATCCCGGAGCCCAGCTTCGGGCGGTAGGCGAAGCGCGCGGTGAAGCGCGCGGTGCGCGGTGAGCGGTGAGTCGCGCGGTGAGCGGTGGGTAAAGTGGGCATGGTAAACACCGTTTTGGCGGCGAGTCGCGCGGCCCGGGACTTCCGCGGCCCGGGATTTAGTATTCCTTTTTCGTTACTTCCGAGAATCTGCAAAACATCTCCAAAAGATTGCAGATGTTTGGAAGTAACAAAAAAGAAGTATAGAGAAACCCAGAGCAACCCAAAGAAACCCAAAGCAGGGTTCTCCACAGACGGCTGTGGCTAACGCCTGGCTAATGCCTGGCTAGTACGTGATAAAACCACGAAAAACCACGATAAAACTACGAAATCACGGACCGGCACGCCTGGCTAACGCCTGGCTAACGCCTGGCGCGCCCGCCCTGCTTAGGCATGCCCAAATCACTCAAAAAACGCCTCAACAAAGGTAAACCCACTCATTTCTTGACAGCCTGAAACCGTGTGCTAAAGTTTGCATTCGTGTGCCATAGAGCACACGTTTTTTAATCAGTCCCTAGTTCAGTAATCGTATTTCAAGATTTCAAGGAGGTCCCTCCATGAAAACACCACACATCAAAGTCCCTACCGACATTTCCAAGAAAACGATTTCAAAATCGATTTCTAAATTGAGCCGCGGCGGAGCGGTACTTGCCGCTGCCGTCCTGAGCCTCGGATCGACCGGCGCCGATGCAGCGGCGAACCAGGCGTTCGTCGCCAACGCGCCCGACCTGAGCCCCGCGGCGGTCGGCGCTCCCAAGGCGGATCCGATCGTCGTCCGCCGGATCGTGAAGGTGCAGCCCGAGCCGGAACCGCAACCGGTCGCGCAGCCAGCGGTGCAGCAAGGCGGCGGCGGATGCGGCCTGGATACGATCAAACAGCGCGAGTCAGGCGGCGACTACCGTGCCCAGAACTCGTCCAGCTCGGCTTCCGGCGCCTATCAGGTCATTGACGGCACCTGGGGCGGCTACGGCGGCTACCAGCGGGCTGGAGACGCCCCGAAGAACGTCCAGGACAAGTTCGCGCAATCGCTCTACGCCAAGCACGGCTCGAGCCCCTGGATCGTCTGCTAAGGCTAGAACCGCGGCGAGTTGCGCCGTGAATCGAAAAGCCCCGCTCAACCGAGCGGGGCTTTTGATGTGACCCCACGGGGAATCGAACCCCGGTTTCCAGGATGAGAACCTGGTGTCCTAGCCGCTAGACGATGGGGCCGGGCGGCACCATCCAATTGTACGCAATGCCGCCGTCGTGCACATCCGATTGCGCTTGCTTGACAAGCAAGCATACTGAGGAGTAATCTGGATTGACCATGGGAGCGGCGGTAACCAAACAAGAACTCAAGAAAGCGCTTCGGGATTACGCGACGAAGCGTGACCTCGACAAGTCGATCGATAACGCCCTGAAAAGGCAGGACAAGCGCTTCGCGAAGCGAATTGTCGAATCCGAGGCGTGGAGCGAGCGCGTCTTCGCGACCAACGAGCGCGTCGACCAACTGGAAGGGAATATGATCCGCCGGTTCAACGAGACGGACGGCAAGATCGACGCGCTCGAGCATCGGCTGACGGATAAGGTCGAAGGCTCGATCGAAGCTTCGGAGCAGCGCATCATCGGCGCGATGCAGGCGATCGTGACACAGGTGGCCGCCAAGCTATAGGCGCTTATAGACGTCCTTACGGTGGCGTACCCGCAGGATCCGCAGCTCCCGGTCGTCCATGTTCTTCACGATAATCCGGTAGGTCCCCAGCCGGAACCGATGCGTGGCTTCGTGCGATTTGACCAACGGCGCTGCGAACTGCAGGGGAGTATCTGCCCGCTCCCAGTAGCGCAGCTTGTCTCCCAAGCGCGACCGGACGGCCCGCGGCAGCTTGTCGATGTCTTTCTTGGCTGAATCCGTAACGGTGAAGAGCATTCGGTACGTCCGGTGGGTTCAGCCGAGATCGGAGAAGATCGCATCCAGAGAATGCGTTTTCTCCTGGAGGGCCTTGCGAAGGCTGGCCTGGAACTCCTTATCCTGGGATTCGAGCAAGTCCTCGAGGTAGTCGAGGTCGATCAGGGCGAGATCCGGGCGGCCCCGCTTAGTGATAACCGTGACGTTCTTTCCGCCGCGAACCCTTTTGGCAATGGCGGCGTAGGACTTACGCAGTTCGGTACTTTTTACGGCTGAAGTCATATGTATATCTAAAGTATACACTTTAAATGTATAGATAGCAAGGGGGCTGAGGTTGGTTTTACTTCGCTTTCGCCTGGTCGGCGGCCTTGGGCGCCTCAGCCTTCGCCTGGCTGAGTCCCGCCTTGGCCTGCTTGACCAGCGCGGTGAACGCTTTCGGCTCGCGGTACGCGAGGTCGGCGAGCATCTTCCGGTTCAGCTCGATGCCGGCCGCCTTGGCGCCGGCCATGAACTGCGAGTAGCTGAGCCCGTGCTGGCGCGCGCCGGCGTTGATCCGCTGGATCCAGAGGCGGCGGAAGTCGCGCTTCTTGGTGCGGCGGTCACGGTAGGCATAGCTCCAGGCCTTGAGCAGCGCCTCACGGGCCTTCTTGACCGAATGGCGCCGGAGGCCCTGGTAGCCCTTGGTCTGGCGCAGGACGCGCTTGTGGCGGCGGTGGGCGGTCACGCCCCGTTTCACGCGAGGCATCCTTAGCGCCCCCCTCGTGAGGCGCGGGCCGGGCGGGCGCGTCGTGACGCGCCTGCGCCGCCGGCCAGCAGCTTGCGGGCGCGGCGAGTGTCGGCCTTGGCGAGGTCGGTCACGCCGTGCTTGGCGCGCTTGCGGGCGACCGATTTGTGCTCAAGCAGGTGGGAGACGTAGGCACGGCGGCGCTTCAGCTTGCCGCCTCGCTTGCCGCCGCCGGTCAGCTTGATCCGCTTGGCGGTGCCGGAATGTGACTTCATTTTAGGCATAGTTAACCTTTCGGCATACGGAATCCAGCTTACAGCCTGGGGCGCGGTTCGTCACGCTGTTTTCAACGCCGGTAGGCGTCCTTGCGGTGGGCGACCCGGATGACCGTCACTACCAACTCGCGGTCGAGAATCTCATACACGATGCGGTAGACGCCGCTCCGGATCCGATACGCGTTCTCGAGTCCCTTGAGCTTTTCCACGCCGCGGGGGCGGGGGTCCCGGGCCAATTTCATAATCCGGCCGACCAGCGTGCGGCGGGCCGGGGCGGGCAGGGCCCGGAGTTCCTTCGTGGCGGACCGTTTGATCCGGATCCGATAGGACGCCGCGTCAGAGGAGCCCATCGGCCTTCAGCTTGGCCGTGAACGAATCGAAGGACAACGAGGGTTCCTTGGCGCGCGCGCGAACGGCTTCGGTGTCCTCCAGGTCCTCCAGGATCTGGTACTTCACGGCTTCCTCGACCAGCCCGGACACTGACCGGTTCGTTTCCGCCGCCCGTACTTTGAGAGCCCGGTAGACCGACTCAGGCAGCGTGATGGTGGTGCGGGTGAAAGTTGAGGTAGTCATGTAGTGCATAATAGCATAAACGCATAAAATCATCAATACCTGACGTTTGCTCCCGGAGCCCTTTCCGGGATGGTTTCGATTTTAGGCGATCTTTTGCAGATGTTTTGCAGATCTTTTGCAGATTCTCGGAAGTAACGAAAAAGGACATAGAAAAGGGCGGAGAGGGCTAAAGAGGGGCCGAACAACATCGATCCTCGGCAAGGCGGGGGCAGCACCCGTATGGGGGTTGACATTCGGGTGATCTTTTGGTATTATTGACCAATTTTCTGAGAAGAGCGCGCAGGTCGCGTCACAAGGCGTCACAAGCGATACAAAAAGCTAGAGCAAGCAACAAGGCACCACAAGGCACCAATGCTCGGAAAAATCAAAACGCAATTCGCGAGGGCAACCAAGACGGCGGTTAAGGCCGTCGATCGCCATGTCGTCCGCCGTTTGCCGCGGGTCCTCCGCCGCCACCTCCCCGCGAACCCGTTGCTCCGTCTCGCCATCGCCCTGATATCCGGACTGCTCGTGACGGGAGGCGCCGTCGCCGGCGCCACCAAGATTGTCGGCGTCATCGACGACCTCACCGGCCCGACCGGACCCGAACTTACCGATCAACTCCCGCAGACCGGCCCCGCGTATCCGGCGCCCGAAGGATCGCCGACGCCGTACCCGCAGCCCGGCGTGGCCTCGAAGAAAATCCAAATCTACGTTTCCAGCGGCGCCTTCGCCCAGAACCTGCCGTTCGTCACCAACCCGATCCAAAAGAGCGACGGCACGCCGGCCAAGGACACGCCGGTGGACTTCGCGCTGATCCGCCCCGACGGCACCACCACCCAGTTCACGATGAACACCAACAACGACGGCCGCGTGATCGGCGTGATCGTCGGGGACCAACTGGCCAACAATGGCGAATACCAACTGATCGGCCGGCTGAGCCAGGGTCTCCGGCTCGAAGGCCAGACCACCTTCCGCGTGAAGGACGGCAGCACCGAGGTCACCGAAGGCCCGCGCGGCTCTCCCGGACACTCCGGACAGATCGGAACGGAAGGAACGTCCGGATCGGCCGGTCCGTCCGGCGTAGCGCAGTGTCCGAGCGGACAGTGCGTCAGTTTGCAGGAGGGCAAGACCGTCGCCGAGAAAGGCAGCATCCGCCTGACTGGATCGATCCGAGGCGCCAGCCTGAGCGCGAGCACCCTGACCACGGACACCCTGACCGCCGGCACCCTGAGTGGTGACGGATCGCTGCTCACCAACGTCGACGCCGAGAAACTCGACGGCCAGGACTCCGCCTACTACCGCGACGCCGGCAACATCAACGCCGGCACCCTGAGCAACGCTCGGCTCGGCGCCGAGGTCTCCTTGCTCGGCCAGAGCGTCGGGGCCGCCGAGATCGAGGCGGGCGCGATCGGCGAC
>JAUYKS010000008.1 GCA_030699935.1 bacterium
GCTGGTCGTTCAGGATAGTGAATCGGCCGTCTTCGATCCGGACCGTCTCGCCCGGGAGTCCCACGACCCGCTTGATGTAGCTGGTCTCCGGCTCCGGTGGGGCCTTGAAGACGACCACGTCACCGCGTTTCGGATCACCGAATTCGTAGGAAAGTTGGTTAACTAAGAGGTAATTCCCGTTCTGGAAATTCGGTTCCATGCTTTCGCCGACCACCAGGAACGGCTGGATCAGGAAGGCGCGGACCACCACCGCCACCAGGACGATGAAGGCGACGGTCTTGGCGACCTCCCAGACCGCGTGCAGCACCCGTTCGCTGCCGTGCGGTTGCTCCGGCTCCGCAGGGATATTCGCGAACTCGGGATTTTCCGAAGGGTCAGGATTCTTGACCGTCCCTCGGTGCGGCGGACGGACTTTTCTTGTTTTTGTCATACGGAACAAGCGTAGCATGGGTTCTGGTATCATTAGTCCTCGGAGGAGCGCGTGGTCAAACTAGTCACCGCAACAGAAGACAACCAAGAACAACCCGAAGCGAAACCCCAGGACCGGCCGTCGTCCGGACGACGTCGGCACCACTGGTGGAAAGTGCCTTTGCTATTGTTCTTCGCGTTGGCTTTCCTGAGCTCAGGTTGGTTCACGTTCAAGGTCGCTTCCGCCACCGACAAGATCTTCACGGAGAACGTCGGCGGGCAGGCGATCCTGAAGCAACGGCTGAAGGGCGGCGATCGCGTGAACATCCTGTTGATCGGCATCGGCGGTGCGCGGCATGACGGCGGCGACCTGGCCGACACGATCCAACTCGTCAGCATCGAGCCGGCCGCCAAACGGGCCGTGATGATCTCGTTGCCGCGGGATCTCTATGTACAAGTCCCCGATTCGACCCAGCAGGTCAAGATCAACGAGGTCCATACGATCGGCGAGGACCAAAAGGTCCCCGGCGGCGGTCCGGCCTTGTTGAAGAAAAAGGTCAGCGAGATCCTCGGTCTCGACGTGCATTACTTCGTACGGGCGGACTTCGAGGGCTTCCGCCAGGTCGTCGACTCCATGGGCGGGGTGGAGATATCCGTCAAGGAACCTCTCTACGACCCGTACTATCCGCTCGGGTACGGTTATCAGGTGCTGAACATCCGGCCCGGCCGCCAACACATGAACGGCGACCTGGCCCTCAAGTATGCGCGTTCCCGGGAGACTACCAGCGACTTCGACCGTAGCCGCCGGCAACAGGAAGTTTTGGTGGCGGCCCGGAACAAAGCGCTCTCGGTCGCCTACCTGACCAACCCGACCAAGATCAGCCAGTTGATCGACATCGTGGGTGACCACATCCTGACCGACCTGACCTTCGGGGAGACCCAGCGGTTGGCGGAGATCGTCCGGGACATACCGCCGGAACGCGTCACCAATCAGGTCGTCGATGGCGAGAAGACGGGCCTGCTGTACGACAGCGTCGGCCCGGGCGGCGCCTACATCCTGCTCCCGACCGCCGGAAACTATTCGGAGATCCAGGAGTTCGTCAAGCAATTACTCGGCAGTTCCGCGGCCCGGAGCGAGGCGGCCAAGGTCGAGATCCTTAACGCCAGCGGCGTCGAGGGGTTGGCGGCCGGGGAACAGCAGGAACTTAAGGCGTTCGGCGTGAGCGTGGTGAAGGTCGGTAACTCTCCGGAGGCGGCGCAGCGGACGGTCATCTACGACTACACCAACGGACGGAAGCCCGACACCGTCCGGTTGCTCAAGGATCGCTACGGCGCCGAGGTCATCGTCCAACCCCGGCCGTCCAAATCCGTGGTCGATATCCGGGTGATGGTCGGCACCGACTTCCAGGACATCCCGGCCGCCACCGAAGGTACCTACTGATGGACCGGGTGCCGGTCGGCTCCAACCCGCCGTCGCCGCTGGGCCTGAAGTTCCTGGCCCTGACCGTGAGCCTGGCCTTCCTGTCCGGCTTAGGAGGAGTAGCGGCCGGCACTTCCGTATTCGGGAATCGGCCGGCGGCGACGGCTCCGGAGACTCGCCAGGTCACGGTGAACGACGAGAGTGCGGTCATCGACGCCGCTGGCTTGGTGTCGCCGGCGGTCGTGACGATCACCGCCACGAGCGGACCGTCCTTCTTCGCGCCGGGAGGCACCGAAGCCAAAGGCAGCGGGTTCATCGTCACCGCGGACGGGCTGATCGTGACCAACCGGCACGTGATCGAAGGTGCCGCCGGAAGCCCCGTAGTGACCACGGCCGACGGTCATCGTTACAAGACGAAGGTCGTCGCGATCGACCCAGCCTTCGACCTAGCGCTGTTGAAAGTCGCCGCGACCGGATTGCCGGTCGCCGAACTCGGCAAGGCCGACGAGCTGCGGGTCGGGCAGGGCGTGATCGCGATCGGCAACGCCCTGGGTCAGTTCGACAACACGGTTACCTCCGGCGTCCTGTCGGCGACCGGGCGGGCGCTGGGCAGCGACGGCCGGACCAGTCTCGACGACCTGCTGCAGACCGACGCAGCGATCAACCCGGGGAACTCCGGCGGGCCGCTCGTCAATCTCTCCGGCAAGGTAATCGGCGTCAACACGGCGGTCAGCGGCGGCGCCGAGAACATCGGTTTCGCGATCCCGGTCGAATATGTCGAACAGGCCATCGCCAGCTACCAGCGGCGCGGCGAGATCCGCCGCGGTCGGCTGGGAGTGACCACCCGGGCCCTGACGGCCCGGGAAGCGGACCAGAACCGGCTGGGGGCCGATGAGGGCGCGGTCGTGCTGGGAGTATCCGGCGGCAGTGCGGCGGCCAAGGCGGGATTGCGGGACGGGGATATCATCCTGGCGGTCGGCGAAACGTCCGTGGACCGCCGTCATACGCTCACTAGCCTGATCGCCTCGCACCAGCCCGGCGACGCCGTAAAGATCCGGATCAAGCGCGGCGGCTCCGAACGAACTCTCGCCGCCCGGCTCGGCAGCCGGTAAAGGTCGCTTTTCAATATCCGGTGATCCGATCCTTACCGGCAAGGTCGGGGTACGTTTCTGCGCGCGATCCGACCAACTTCCGGACGGCCGCTCCCTGGGACTCACCATGCTCGAGCAGGAGATGCCGGGGCGATATCTTCCGTTGCCGCAGCTGCTCGACGATCCGGCGGATTACGTCCAGCCCGTCCGGTCCGCCTTCGAGCGCTTCCCGAGGTTCGAATGGCGGCAGGGTATCCGTTGCTCCCAAGTACGGCGGATTGCTCAAGATGACGAGCCGGTCCGGCTTCGCGTCCGATACCGCCTCCGGCAACCCGTCTGCCAGGATGAACCGGACCTTCGCGCCCAGCCGACGCGCGTTGCGCCGAGCGGCCTTCAGGGCGGCCTCCGAGACGTCGGTCAGGGTTAGCGACACGTCCGGCCGCTCCAGGGCGACCGTGATCCCGACGCAGCCGGACCCAGTCCCGACGTCGTATACGGCATCGCCGGGTGCCAGCACCGCCAGGACGCGTTCGACCAGCGTTTCCGTATCCGGACGGGGACAGAGCACGTCCTCGGATACGGCGAACTTCCTCCCGTAGAATTCCTTGTACCCGACAAGATAAGCGACCGGCACGTCCTCAAGACGGCGCTTTGCCAGGGCGGTGAACCGCCGTGCGGCCGCTGCCGAGACGGATTCGTCGGGATGGGCCAGCAGCCAACTTCGCGGCCGCCTCAGGACGAACGCCAACATGATCTCGGCGTCCAACGCCTGGAGACCGGAATGGCTGAGCAGGTCCTTGACCGTCATGGCCTCACTCCTCGCTGCGGGCCGCGGCGCGCAGGGCATCGATAATCGACCGCAGCTCGCCGCCCAACACGCCTTTGACGTTCGAGAACGACCGCTTGATGCGATGGTCGGTGATCCGGTCCTGCGGGAAATTGTAGGTCCGGATCTTCTCGCTACGATCCCCGGTGCCGATCTGGCTCCGCCGGACGCCGCCGCGTTCCGCCGCGGCCTCGGCGTCCTGCTTCGCTTTCAGGCGGGAACGAAGGATCTGCATCGCCTTGGCGCGGTTCTTATGCTGGCTCTTCTCGTCCTGGCAGCTGACGGTGATGCCGCTCGGCACGTGGGTGATCCGGACCGCCGAATCGGTCGTGTTCACGCTCTGCCCGCCCGGACCCGAACTGCGGAAAACGTCGACGCGGATTTCTTCCGGGTTGATCTGCAGCTCCGACTCCTCGGCTTCCGGCAGGACTGCCACCGTCGCGGTCGAAGTGTGGATCCGGCCTCCGGACTCGGTGGACGGAATCCGCTGCACGCGGTGGGTGCCGCCTTCATAGCGGAGCAGTCCGTAAGGGCCCGCGCCGCCTTCGGCAGACCCGTCGATTTTGAAGACGACCTCTTTGAATCCGCCGACTTCCGAGGCGCTGGACGAAAGCAGTTCCACGTTCATCCGGTTCTCCTCGGAAAACCGGACATACATTCCATACAGTTCCTTCGCGAACAAGGACGCCTCGTCACCGCCGGCACCGGCCCGGATCTCCAGGATCGCGGGCTTGTCCTCGTCCGGATCGTGCTCGCGGGTCAGCTCCACCAGACGCGCGCGCAGCCGTTCCAAGCGCTCCTGGGCGGCAGCCTCCTCTTCGACGGCCAGTTCCTTCAGGGATTCGTCCTCGCCCTTGGCGATCTCTTCGACATCCGCGATGGCTTTTTCGGCGTGAGCGATGCCGTCGCGCAACGCCAACAACTCGTCGAGCTCCTTCTTCCGTTTGCCGATCGTGGCCAGCTTCGCAGGGTCGCCGGACACCTTCGGATCCGCGAGCTTCTCGGTCAGCTCAATGTTCTCACGCTGGATGGCTTGCCAATCAACAGCCATGGTGCCTCCGCGGCGGCAGCTACTGGTCGCGCTGCTCCAGATCCTGCTTCATCGCCGCCAGGCGTTCGGCGGGGGTCGGGGTGCTTTCGGACGGCTTGGTCTCGGTCTCGGCCTCGCCTTCAGCCTTGGCCTTGGATGTTTCGGCCGGCTTCGAGTCCTTACCCTTGCTCTTGGCCTTGGCGGTCTTCGCCGCCTTGGTCTTCGCGGCCTTGGCGGCGCGCGCCTGGAACCGTTCGACCCGGCCGGCGGTGTCGACCAGTTTCTGCTTGCCGGTATAGAACGGATGGCACTGACTGCAGAGCTCGACCCGGATTTCCTTCGCGGTCGAGCCGACCGTGAACTCACGGCCGCAGCCCGAGCAGCTCACTTTGGCTTCGGGGTAGTACGTCGGATGTATCGCTTCTTGCATACTTTCCCTAGTATAGCCTCAAATCCGGGTTTTGGCTTATACTGAGCCTTGTATCCGTATTTTATCCGTATTTCATATTTCACACCTCGCCGGATCGACTCCTCTCCAAGGCCCCTTGTCGGGTCGATGGAGAACAGGCGAGGGAGGCATAAGGAGCATTCATGGCAACCGTGACGATCAAATCGCTACTTGAAGCAGGTGTCCATTTCGGACACCAGACCCGGCGTTGGAACCCGAAGATGGCCAACTATATCTTCGGAGAGCGCGACGGCGTGCATATCATCGACCTGGAACAGACCCTCGGCTATTTGCATGAGGCCGAAGCCGCCGCGGAGCGGGCCGCCAAGGACGGCGGGATCGTCCTGTTCGTCGGGACCAAGCGGCAAGGGAAGGACATTCTGCGGGCGGCGGCGGAACGCGCCGGCATGCCATACGTCAACGAGCGCTGGCTCGGCGGCTTCCTGACTAACTTCGACACGGTCCGCACCCGGCTGGACCGGCTCAAGAAATTGCGCGAGGGCAAGGAGGCCGGCCAGTGGGACCGTCTGCCGAAAGGCGAGCAGGCGATGTTACAGCGCGAACTGTCGCGATTGGAGATGACCCTCGGCGGCGTGGCAACTTTGGACGAGCGTCCCGCGGTTCTCTTCGTCAACGACGTCGTCCGCGAGAAGTGGGCCGTCGCGGAAGCGAAGAAGCTCGATATCCCGGTAATCGGCGTGGTCGATTCCAACGCCAATCCGCAGGGCATCACGTATCCGATCCCCGGCAACGACGATGCCGTCTCGGCGATCAGCCTGATCACCGAGACGATCGCCAGCGCGGTCACCAAGGGGCGCGAGGCCTACGCCAAGTCGGCCAAGGCGGCGAAGGAAGCGGCCGCCAAGGAGGCCGGATCCGGCACGCCGACGCGATCCGGCGAGGAGAAGCCGGCAGCGGCGGGGGCAGACGCGAGGTCGTCCGCTTCAGCGTCCGGCTCATCGTCGGGATCGACTGCACCGTCATCCGGTTCGGCGGCCCCGGCTTCGGCCTCGACGGAAAAGTCTACGGAAGCCAAGGGAACTAAGGAAGCCAAGGAAGCCCCGGCCAAGGAGAAGGCGTGAGCGTCTCCGCCACCGACGTCCAGAGGCTCCGCGCCGCGACCGGCGCCGGGATCATGGACGCCAAACGCTCGCTCGAGGAAGCCGACGGCGACGTCGACAAGGCTAAGGACTTACTCAAGGAGCGCGGCCTGACCAAAGCCGCCAAGAAGGCCGATCGCGAGACGGCCGAAGGCGTCGTCCATAGTTACATCCACGGCGACGGCAAGATCGGTGTCCTGCTCGAGTTGCTTTGCGAAACTGACTTCGTGGCCAAGAACGACGACTTCCGGAACCTGGCGCAGGAAATCTCGATGCAGATCGCGGCCGGCGATCCGAAGGACGTGAAGGAACTGCTGGCCCAGCCCTACATCAAGGACGAAAAGCAGACGGTCGAGCAGCTGCTCCAAGCGGCGATCGCCAAGCTCGGAGAGAACATCAAGGTGACGCGTTTCGCGCGGTACGCGCTGGGCGTTGGCGAAGGGGCGGAAAAGGGCGATGGCTGATTTCTCCAAAGTCGTCCAGTTCCTGCAGGATGAGCTGTCCGGTATCCGAACCGGCCGGGCCAATCCGGACCTGTTGGCGGAGCTGCCGATCGACGCGTACGGCACCCAGCAGCCGCTCAAATCCCTGGCCCAGCTCTCGGTGCCGGAAGCGACGACCATCCTGGTAGCGCCGTGGGACAAGGGGATGCTCGGACCGATCGAACAATCCATCCGAGCCGCCGAGCTTGACGGACAACCGACCAACGACGGATCGCAGATTCGCTTCACGCTGCCGCCGCTGACCGAAGAACGGCGCACCGAGCTGGTGAAGGTCGTCGGGGAAAAACGGGAGGCCGCCCGGGTGTCGCTGCGGAACCTCCGCCACGACGAAATCTCCGGTGCCGAAAAAGCCGACCTGTCGGAAGACGAGCTGGAGCGGCGCAAGAAGGAGATTGACGACGCGGCCGCAAAGGTCCAGAAAGAACTTGATGCTATCGCCGAGGCGAAGCAGCAGGAGCTGATGAAAGTATGAGCACGCACGCCAACGACCCGAAACACGTCGCGCTGATCCTGGACGGCAACCGCCGCTGGGCCAAACGGCGTGGCTTGCCGGCCATGAAAGGCCATTGGCACGGACTCTACAAAGGACTCTGGCCGGTGGTCTTGTCGGCACCCGAGCAGGGAATCACCCACCTCACCGCCTGGGGATTCTCCACCGAGAACTGGAACCGCAGCCCGAGCGAACTCGAGTATCTGTTCAAGCTGTTCGAACGCGGCATCCGGAACCGCGTCAACGAGCTCAACCATCAGAACATCCGGATCAACGCGATCGGTCAGATCGACCGCTTCCCGAAGAAACTCCAGGACGTCCTCCGGGAGGCGATGGAACGCACCGGCGGCAACGACGGCATGACGTTCACGCTGGCGTTGTCTTACGGCGGGCGATCCGAACTGGTGGCCGCGGCCAAGAAGCTGGCGGGGAAGAAGCCGCACGAGATCACCGAGGAAAGCTTCGGCAAGGCGCTCTACGACCCGGACCTTCCGGACGTGGACCTGATCGTACGCACTAGCGGCGAACAGCGGCTGTCCGGATTCATGCCGTGGCAGGGGACGTACGCGGAGCTGATCTTCTCGAAGAAGCAGTGGCCGGACTTCCGCCCCAGCGACCTGGCCGCGGCGATCCGCGAATTCCGGGGGCGCCAGCGCCGGTTCGGCGCGTAGCGATTCGCCCACCCATGGACATCCTGGTCACTATCCTCGCGTTCCTCCTGATTATCGGCGCGCTGGTGTTCGTCCACGAACTCGGCCATTTCTGGGTGGCGCGACGAAACGGGATCAAGGTGGAGGAGTTCGCGTTCGGCCTGCCGCTGCTGCCGCGGATCTACTCGAAGCGGCGCGGCGAGACGACGTATTCGATCTATCCGGTCCCGATCGGCGGGTTCGTGAGGATGCTCGGCGAGGACGGCAAGTCCAAGTCGAAACGGTCCTTCGCTGCCCAGACGGCCGGCGTACGGGCCAAGGTACTGGTCGCCGGAGTGGCGATGAACGCGTTGGTGGCATATCTCTTGCTGACGGCGGGGTTTCTCGGTGGAATGCAGCCGCTCGCCCTGTGCGCCAGCGACTATCCGAACGCGACCTACCGGAACGACATCCGGATCGCGGCGGTAGCTCCTGACTCTCCGGCGTCTCGGGCCGGACTCAAGCGGGGAGACGTCGTTCAGACGGTCGCCGGAGAGCGTATCGGCTGCAGCAAGGAAATCCCACGGCTGACCGCGGCCCACGCCGGGGAGCCGACCGCATTCGGTATCGTCCGCAGCGGCACGCCGCAAACGCTGATCGCCGCGCCGGGAACGTCGGGTGCGTTCGCGGGCAAGGTCGGCATCGCGCCCGAAGACCGGTACTCCGAACTCGACTATCCGAAGTGGGAAGCGCCGTACATCGCCTTGCTGGAGACCGTCGCGATCATCAGCGCGACGCTGACCGCGGTCGTCGGGTTGTTCGCGACCGTCCTGACCCAGGGCAGCGTCCCGGCGGGAATTTCGGGTCCGGTCGGTATCGCCAAGGTCACCGGGGACATCATCGGACTCGGCGGCGTGGTACTTCTCCGTTTCGTCGCGGTCATCTCGCTGAGCCTGGCGATCTTCAACCTCCTGCCGATCCCGGCGTTAGACGGCGGCCGGCTGCTGTTCGTCGGCATCGAGAAACTGCGCCGCGGCAAGCCCGTGCCGGCGCACATCGAGCAGTACTTCCATCTGGCCGGGTTCGTCTTCCTGATCGGCCTGATACTGTTCATCACTTATTTCGATATCATAAGGTAGATGCGCCTTTCCGAAAGCTTCACCAAACCGTTGCGGCAGCCGCCCAAAGACGCGGATACGGTAAACCATGCCTTGCTAAGCCAGGCCGGATTCGTCCACCAGCTGATGGCCGGCGTATACAGCTACCTACCGTTTGGACTGCGGGTGCTCCGTAAGATCGAGACGATCGTCAGGGAGGAAATGGATAGTATCGGCGGACAGGAGCTGCTGATGCCGGTCCTGCACCCTAAGGAAAACTGGCAAAAGACCGGCGGCTGGGACTCCGTTGACGTGCTTTTCAAACTGAAGAGCCGTACCGACCGGGAATACGCGCTTGGTCAAAGCGAAGAAGAAATCGTGACGCCACTGGTCATGCCGCACATCGAATCCTACAAGGATCTACCGGCGGCCGTTTATCAAATCCATTGGAAATTCCGCGATGAACTGCGCTCCAAGTCAGGAATCCTGCGTGGCCGTGAGTTTTTCATGAAGGACATGTACAGCTTCCACGCCGACCAGGAAGACTTCGATCGATTCTATGCGGAATCAAAACAGGCTTACTTGAAAGTTTACGAACGCCTGGGACTCACGGCCAAAGTTACTGAAGCCTCCGGCGGTAACTTCACCGAAAAGATATCGTATGAGTTCATGATTCTCACTGATGCCGGCGAGGACGACATTCTTTACTGTGAGCAGTGCGACTTTTGCGTGAACGTAGAGATTGCCAAGGAAAAACAGGGTAACACCTGCCCCCGATGCAAGAAAGGAAAATTGCAGCAAGCTCGTGCTTCGGAAGTCGGGAACGTCTTCGACTTGGGACAAAAATACACGAAGGATTTCGGACTCTCTTTCACGGATCGGCAAGGCAAGAAAGAGCATCCGATCATGGGTTGTTACGGGCTCGGTATCAGTAGGCTGATGGGAGTGGTCGTCGAGAAGTCGCATGACGATCACGGCATCATTTGGCCGGAAGCGATCGCGCCGTTTGCGGTGCACCTGGTGGCACTCGGCGATGACAAGGACGTCAGGAAGGCCGCCGATAAGCTCTACGCGGACTTAGACAAAGCCGGGACCGAGGTGCTCTATGACGATCGCGACGAATCCGCCGGCGTAAAGTTCAATGATGCCGATTTGATTGGCATCCCGAACCGCGTGACCGTCAGCCAAAAGACCATCGACCAGCAGTCCGCCGAGCTAAAGCGGCGGGATTCCAAAGAGACCGAGCTGGTTGGGTTGAAGGATATCGTTAAAAAACTGGCCTAGAGTTTTATTTATTACCTTAGTTAAGGTAATATTTAAGGCTCATTCACAATCCGACCAATCAACCCGTCACCAACTTTATCGCCCAGGAAAGGATCCAACAGTGTCATACGAACGATCAGCAGCCGTGTACGATGCCATTTACGAGCAAATGAAGGATTACGAGCAGGAGGCTGGCCGTGTTCACGAGCTGGCCGAGCGCTACAAACAGTCACCAGGAAACACCTTGCTGGACGTAGCCTGCGGCACCGGTCTGCACGACCAGTATCTGACCAAATGGTACGACGTCGAAGGAGTCGACCTGAGTCCAGCCCAGCTGGCAATTGCCCGAAAACGGCTACCCAAAAAAGTGAAGCTCTCCAAGGCTGACATGACTGACTTCGACATGGGTAAACGCTACGACGTCGTAACCTGTCTGTTCAGCTCCATTGGTCACCTCACGACACTCCGGCAGATGCGTCGGGGCGTCGCGGAAATGGCCAAGCATCTCAAGCCCGGTGGCGTCCTACTCATCGAGCCGTGGATAACGCCGGACCAGTGGATGCCAGGTCACGTCTCAGCCGACTTAGTGGATCGACCCGACCTCAAGTTGGCTCGTATTAGTACCACGAAACGAAAGGGGCGTATCACTAAGCTGGAAATGCACCACGTCATCGGAAGACCTGGTCAGGCTATTCAGCATTTCGTAGAGCATCACGATGCGGCGCTCTATACGGTAGAGGAGTACATGGATGCACTTCGCCGAGCTGGCCTTACCGCCTGGCATAACAAGCAAGGCTTGATGGGCCGCGGCCTGTTCATCGGACGCGCACCGAAATAAGTAGTTGATGATGGGAAGTCGGGGCTCTGTGTGGCACCTTTCTGGATTTTCAGAAATAGTCACGCATCCCCGCACTACCTTTGGTTGATTGGTCAGGGTCACGCCCCTTGCTGCTCCCACGCCCAGGCGCTACGATTAATCAGTCAATCAGGAAAAAACACCGGACCAAACAAGGATTCCGGCTTTTATTTCTACACGCATTATTTTTGACCGCACAACTTTAGTACGCATATGATCTTCGACGAATTCCTCGGATACTTCAGCCGCGACATCGGTATCGACCTCGGTACCGCTAACACGTTGGTGTATGTCCGTGGCCGCGGCATCGTGATCAACGAACCGTCGGTGGTGGCGGTCAACAAACAGACCAACCAGATCCTGGCGATCGGTAACGAGGCCAAGAAGATGGTCGGGCGGACCCCGGCCCACATCGTCGCCACCCGACCGCTGGTCGACGGGGTCGTCAGCGACTTCGAAGTCACTGAGCAGATGCTGAAGTACTTCATCGAGAAGGTCCACAAGGAAGGCTTCACGATTTTCCCGCGTCCGCGGGTAGTGATCGGTATCCCGTCCGGCGTCACCGAAGTGGAGCGCCGTGCCGTCGAAGACGCCGCCCAGTCCGCCGGCGCGCGCAGCGTTTACCTGATCGAAGAGCCGATGGCGGCCGCGATCGGCGCCCGGATGCCGGTGCAGGAAGCGACCGGCTCACTGATCGTCGACATCGGCGGCGGCACCTCCGAGATGGCGGTGCTCAGCCTCGGCGGCGTGGTGATGTCGCGGAGCATCCGCACCGCGGGCGACCAGTTCAACGCCGACATCATCAAGTTCGCGCGGGACGAGTTCAACCTCCACCTCGGCGAGCGGACCGCGGAAGAGATCAAGATTTCGATTGGCTCGGCCTGGCCGCTGGACAAGCCCCGCGAGGCGGAGATGCGCGGGCGCGACCTGGTCTCAGGCCTGCCCAAGGCCGTCCGCGTCAACGATGAGCAGATCCGAAACGCCACACGGCGCAGCGTCACCGCGATCGTCGACGGCGTGAAACAGACGATCGAGGAGACGCCACCGGAGCTGGTGGCAGACATCCTCGACCGCGGCGTCGTCCTGGCCGGCGGCGGCGCGCTGCTCCGCGGCATCGACAAGCTGATCGCCGAACAAACCAAGATCCCCGTCTACATCGCCGACGAGCCGCTGACCACGGTGGTGCGGGGGACCGGCCTGGTCCTCGAGGACCTCGACCAACTCAAGGACGTCCTGGTTTCCGCGCACTACGAGAAACCGCCGGCGGTGTAGCCGATGGAACGGAGACGTGGCGCATCGGACCGCTGGCCGCTGATCGCGGTCGCGGCTGCGTTGCTGATCGTCGGCGGCATGATCGGCCTGCTCAAGCCGATCCAAAGCCTGGTCGGCCTGGCGCTCGAGCCGGTCGCCAAGGCCGTCCAGATCTCCGGCCGCAGCGACCTCGAGAAGAAGAACCAGGAGCTCCAGGAGGAAGTGGCGCGTCTGACCACGGCGCTCGCCGAGCGCGAGGAAGCGGCCATCCAGAACGAGGCGCTCCGCGCGCAGCTCGGTTTCGTGCAGGAATCCGGATTCAAGTTGGCGCAGGCCCAGATCATCAGTCAGGACCCGACCAACTACCAGCAGGTCCTGACCATCGACCGCGGCAGCGGCTCCGGGATCAAACGGGGCATGGTCGCGGTGACCCGCGGGTTGCTGGTCGGTCGGGTGATCGCCACCACGCCGTCGACCGCCAAGATTCGGCTGATCACCGACTTCCGGAGCGCCGTGCCGGTGCTCGACCAGCAGACCCGGGCGTCGGGGCTGACCCGCGGCGGCCGGGGCTTCGGGCTGAACCTCGAGATGGTCCCGCAGACCGACACCCTGCGCAAGGACGACGTCCTGATCACCTCCGGATTCGGCGGGGAATATCCAAAGGGGCTGGTGATCGGCACGGTCGACCGGGTGGACAAGCATGACACCGACGTCTACCAGGCCGCCGAGGTGCGTCCCGCCGTCGATTTCCGGAGGCTCGAGGACCTGTTCATCATCATCGGACGCACATGAGACGGGTCGGTGCATGAAGCGCTTGGCGGCCGTTCTGGTCTGGCTGGCCGTCCTAGCGCTGCAGCTGGCGCTGTGGCCGGAGATCACCGTCCGCTTCCTGCCCGCCTTCGCCTTCGCGGCGGCCCTGGCCTGGGGAATCGTCATCAACCCGCGAGCGGGGCTTTGGCTAGCCGGCGGCTCGGGACTGCTGCTCGACCTCTACGCCCAGCACGACTTCGGGATGATCACGATCGCCAGCCTGGCCGGATACGGCGCCGCCTGGGCGATCCTGCGCCGCTACCTGTCGGGAACCGTCTCCTGGGGTCCGGTCCTGCTCGGCGCGGCGGCCGGCTCGATCGCTTATGAGCTCGTTCTCCTGCTCTGGATGGAGATCCGGGTCGGTGAGTTCCCGCTTTTGGCGGAAGCCTTCGGCACCGGTACACTGAATGCGCTGGCCACGTTCGTGGCCTTCCTGGCCGCCGCAGGCTTGGCAAGCATGGCGGCCGGTTGGTTTACCTCGCCGCGACCCCGACATGAAAGATCCCTTCGGTACCGATAAGTTCCTGAACCTCGACTTCGACACCTCGTACGGGGAGGCGGAGCAGTGGCAGGGCGCGCTCAAGAACGAGGAAGGTACCGACACCGTCGCCCGGGAACGGAGCGGGGACTCCGCCCGCACCCGGTTCTTTGTCATCGCGATCGCGTTGCTGTTCGTGATCTTGACCATCCGGCTGATGATGCTCCAAATCGTCGGCGCCGCCGAGAACGCGGCCCTGGCGGAAGGGAACCGCGTCCGGGCGATCGAGATCGCCGCCCCGCGCGGGGTGATCTACGACGCCAAAGGCGGGATCATCGCCCGCAACACCCCGAACTTCGAAGTGCGCATCGTGCCGGTCGAGCTGCCGCGGAAACAAGCGGCTCGGGCACACGTTTACAGCACGCTCAGCGAGCCGCTCGGCAAACCGGCCAAGGACATCCGCAAACGCGCCGAAGAAAAGGGCCTGGAATACGGCCAACCCGTCCTGATCGCCGACGGCCTGCCGCGGGAACGCTCGATCCTGCTGCGGATCCGCGCCACCGACCTGCCCGGCGTCGTGATCCAGAACAACCCGCGCCGCACTTACGCGAACACGGACCTCTACGCGCACTTGCTCGGGTACGTCGGCAAGGTTTCGGCCGAGGACCTGGTCGAGGACGACACCCTCCGCCGCAATGATTACGTCGGCAAGACCGGCCTCGAGCATATCTACCAGCGGGAGTTGTCCGGAGAGCCGGGCGAACGGCGGCTCGAGGTCAACGCCCAGGGAGAGGTACTCAAGGAATTGCAGTCGAACCAGCCGCGGCCCGGCCAGAGCGTCCAGCTCGGCATCGACCCGAAGCTCCAGAAGGTCATGTACGACGCGGTCGACAACGGGATGAAGAGCGCCAAGCGCGGACAAGCCTCGGGCGGCAGCGCGATCGCGCTGGACCCGCGGACCGGCCTCGTGCTGGGGATGGTGTCGCTGCCGTCGTTCGACAACAACGACTTCGTCGACGGGGTGAGTCAGGCGAAGTACAAGGAACTCTCCAAGGACGAGGAAAAGCCGCTCTTCAATCGGCCGGTCTCGGGAGAGTACCCGCCGGGTTCGACGTTCAAGATCGTCACTGCCACCGGCGCGCTGGCCGAGGGGGTCGTCAGCCCGGGGGACTACGTGGCCTCGCCGCCGTTCATCGACGTCGGCGGATCCAAGTTCGTCGACTGGAAAGAGGACGGCCACGGCACCGTCAACGCGGTCCGGGCCCTGGCCGTCAGTTCCGACGTATTCTTCTATAAGGTTTCCGGCGGGTATGACGACCAGGACGGCATCGGCGAGGACAAGCTCGGCGACTATATGCGGCAGTTCGGGATCGGCACGCCGACGGGCATCGACCTGCCGGACGAGCAGGACGGGCTGGTGCCGTCGCCGGCGTACAAGCAGTCGACCTTCGGC
>JAUYKS010000026.1 GCA_030699935.1 bacterium
AGCTCGATGCATCCGAGGTTCGCCAGATACAGCAGGGTCGCTTTGTCGTTGCAGACAATAAAGTTGATATCCATCTGATAGCCCTGTCGGTCCGACTCGGAACGGATCGTCCGGACCTTCACCCACCGCGGCGGCTGGTGATCCACGTCCTTCTGATAGAATCCCGGATCCTTGATGCCGTCCGGATGCCGGTGCAGCGATTCCGGCCGGCCCTTGAGATACGGCAGAATCAGCGAGGCGGTGCGCCGGTAGTACTCGACCACGTCCCCCTTGGTGATTCCCTCGTCCGGCCAGAAGACCTTGTCGGGATTGGTTACCTTCACCCGGTGGCCGGCGACCTGGATTGTCCGTTCCTCCCCTTTCGCATGCATGACCCAACCATACATACCAAGCGACGATGTGCGCTTTGGTTATCCTTACAACTATTTCTTGGACTTCGCCGGTTTGTCCGGTTTGCCCGGTTTGTCCGGACCCGGCGGCGGCAGGACCTTCAGCACGTCCTGCACGGATTTGCGATCGGCCGGACGTTTGGCAGATCTGAGCGTATCGGTAAGTACCCGGTGGTGCCGCCGGCAGCGATCGGTCATGCGAAAATCATTGCCGGCGGACAGTTCCGCGTGGGCGTGACGTTCCTCGGTGATCGCCCGTTCGGCGGTCTTCTCCACCAACTCCGCGGGAGCGCTGTTCTGGACCAGCAGGTGCAGTTCGGCCAGGGTCGCGTCGACCTCGTCCATGTACCGGCTGCTCCGCGCTTCCCCGTCCGAAGCCAGCGCCGTCCGGAGCTCCTCGACGGCTTCCCGGATGCCATACGCCAAATCCCCGGGGCGGCTGGAAGCGATCGCCGAGGCGGCCGTCAACGACATGCCGAGGATCAGGCCGGCGGCGGCGATCGGTACCGCTCTTCGGCTTAGCCTTAGCCTTAGCCTTCTCATGCCGGCACCGCCACCTTCCGGCGCACCCGGGTTCCCCCGCTCCGCGCGAACGATATCCGTACCGTCGTGCCGGATCCCGGCTGGGAGTTGATCTCCAGCGAACCGCCCTGGCGTTCCACCAGTTCCTTGGCGATCGGCAGGCCCAGTCCCGCCCCGCCGGCCGCCACCGACAGTTCGTTCTCCTCGCGGTAGAACTTATCGAAGACCCGGCCCAGGTTGCCCTGCTTGATCCCGACGCCGGTATCGCTGACCGTCGTGACGATGTCCTTGCCGGCCGCCCGCGTCGTCACGGTCACTTCGCCGCCGGACGGCGTGTACTTGAGCGCGTTGTCGAGCAGGTTGACGACGACCTGGGTGTACTGGTCCTTGTCCGCCCGGATCCGATCGGCCGGCTCCAGAAAGTCCTCGAAGTCCAAGGTGATCTCCTTCTTGTCGAACATGGTCCGGTGCGTCTCGACCTCGCCCCGAATCGCGACCGCGGGGTTGAAGCGGGTCAGCTTGACCGGCAACTTGTCGTTATCGATCCGGGTCGCGTAGAGCAGGTCTTCCACGAGCCTGCCCAGGCGTTGGGCCGCCTTGAAGGCGCGGCTGCAGAACTCCTGTGCCGACTCGGGCTGTTGTTCGGCCATCGAGAGATATCCCATCAGGGCGGTCAGCGGCGTCCGCAGTTCGTGCGAAGCCATCGAGATGAACTGCTGCTGGCGGCGCTGGAACGCCCAACGGTCGTCGATGTCCTGGAAGATCGCCACCGCTCCGGCGGGTTTCCCTCTCCAGATGATCGGCGCGGCGCTGGTCTCGTAGTGGAACCGGGTGCCGTCGCGGCGGCGCAGGAGGTAACGCTCGGACCGGACCACCGAACGCCCCCGCATGGCCCGGACCACCGGGCGCTGGGCCAGAGTCAGTTTCCGACCCCGCTCGTTCACCGTGTGGTAGACCTCCGATATGCGTTTGCCGATCACTTCTTCCCTTTTCCAACCGAGCAGGCGTTCGAAGGCCGGGTTGACCGTGACGATCGTTCCCTTGGTGTCGATCACCATCAATCCGTCCCCGACCGCATGCAGGAACGCTTCGGTGCGGGCTTTGGCGCGCGTCAGCTGCCGCTTCTGCTTCCGCAATTCGGCGACGGTGTGGGAAAGCTGCTTGGTCTGGGACCTCACCTTGGCATTGAGTTCGCGGTCGGACCGTTCCAACCGCCCGGCCATCTGGTTGAAAGCCCGGGCCAGTTCCCCGACTTCGTCGCGCGACCGGACCCGTGCTCGGCGGCGCAGGGCGCCCTGGCGGAAGGTCCGGGTGATCGCGGTCAGTTCCCGGATCGGACGGGTCATCAGGCGACCGGCGACCGCCGCCAGGATCGCGACCGCCAACAGGGTCAGCGCCGCCAGGATCAGGAACACGTTCCGGATTACCCGTATCGGCGTGAACGCTTCCTCTTGATCGATCTTGGCGATCAGCGTCCAGCCGGGAGCGAACTGCCTGGTCACTTGCAAGACTTTCCGTCCGCGATAATCGACGGCGTCGGTGTCGGTAGATTCCGGAAGCGCCAACGTCTCGGAGCCGATCGGTGCGTCGGCGCTTCTCGAGGCGAAGCGGCGCTCGGTTACCAGTTCGACGTTCGCTTCTCGCTGACGGACCACGTAGGCTTCCCCGGTAGCGCCGAACTCGGGTGGCGGGACGTCCTTGATCTGGACCTCGCCGCCCGTTTCCAATTCCGCGGCATACTGGCTGGCTTCGACGTCAGCGATCGTATACAGGTTCTGCAGGGTCTGGGTCTGCAGGGAGTGGCGCGTTACCAGGTAAAGCGTCCCGCCGGCGATTAGCAGGGGGGCCAGTGCCACGAGCAACGACAAACCGACCGTCTTATGGGTGATGTTCAATGTCTGTCCTGATCCGATGGCGTATTTTAGCGCATTATCGGGAAAATGCAGTAGCTAAAATACCAAGGGCGATTCCCCTGGCTCCCTCGTCAGGTTCAGAATTCGCCGGTCAGGATGGATTCTTCGGGTTGGCCGTCGTCCTCTTTCTCCGAGGTCACGAGTACCTCCGAGTAGATCGAGGCGTCGCGCGCTTGGTCGAGCGTCATCACCCACCGGTCGCCCACCTTATAGAGCTTGCCGGCCGAGAACTGGGTCTTCGAATCCGGCTGGCCCAGGAACACCTCGTAGAACGATCCTTCCGACGGATCCGGCAGGCTGACCGAAACCGCGAGCACGAATCGCCCCCCGACCGTGGAGCGGGCCGCTTCGCCGCTGGCTTCGTCGGCGGACCCTTTGATCGGACTCAGGGTCGTGACTTGTTCGTCCGGCTCCAATCCGGCCGAAGCGCTCGGCGACGGGGACGTTTCGATGATCGGAACGGATTCCGGTGCTTCGGCCGGCGTGTTGCCGCCCAGGCCGACCAACGCGTAAGCGGCCACCGCCGCTCCGGCCAGCAGGACCAGGCCGACGATCGAGCCGATGATCAGCTTCAGGTTCGGGCCGCCGCCGGGTGCGGCATCGGGACCGGGACCGCCGGGCATCGGTTCGGCCGTCGGCTCTTGGCCGGGCTCGGTAACGTGATCCGGCTCCGGTCCGTTCTGCGGCTGGTCCGGTCGGTTCGGCTGGTTCGGCTGGTTCGGCGCCCCTTCTTGCATGGCCCCAATGTACTACACGGTCGGTTGAAACTCTACGCTCCCGAACCCGCCGTCCGCAGCCGTGCGTACACGTTGGCGACGAGCAGTCCCCAGAGCGGAGCGGCCGGAGCGACGGCCGGCACGTAGCTGAGCGCGAAGGTCGTCAGCGCCACCAGCGTCCCGAACTCGACTTGCTGCCGGCGCGGCCCCAGCGAGGTCACCGGCTCGACGACCATGAAGAACGCGAAGAAATACGGCAGGATCAGCGGCACCGACTGCACGCCGGGGCCGCCGAGTTGGAAACCGCCGAGCGGCAGGCTCCCGAGCGTCAGGGCGAGCAGCGCGGCATAGACCGCCAGGAAAGTGACGGACGCGGTCACCCGTTTCGCCCGCCAAGCGTTGAGCAGGCCGAAGGCGATCGTCAGCCAGAGGAAACTGTCCGGCCACCAGCCCAGCGAATACCCGAAGAGCAGCGCCGTCAACGCGACGCCGGTGGAAGCCGGATTGAAGATGTGCCGCTTGTTGCCCCGATTGCCCAACAGTAGGAAGTGCTTGGAACCGATCGCGACCGCCACCGCCAGCGGCGGGACGTACCACTCGATTCCGGTCGGCATCAGGACGGTCACGATGCAGCTGGTGATCAGCTCGGATTCCCAGTTGGGCCGGCCGGTCTGCCAGCGGTGCAGGACGTAGTCGAGCAGCACCCCGAGCGGAATCACCGACAGCGCGATCAACGCGCGCTCGCCGGAATCCGGCAGGAAGGCGATCCCCCACAGCACGAACGTCGACATGTACGCCGCCATCGCCGTCCAGGCGCTGATCGCCTCGTACTTCTTCCAGTACCGTTTCGCGTACTTCGCTGCTACTGCTGTCATCACGGCCCCAGCGTATCGCGGCCGTTCCGCGCAGGCTACCATGGGGCCGTATGGTGCACGGACTGATCACTCTCCGGCGGCAATGGCTGGCCCTCAGCACAGCCGTACTCGGGCTGACCGCTTCGGTGACGGTGCTCGCCTTCTATTTGCCGTTAGTCCTTTCCCGCTTGACCGAGTCGCAGGCCGCGGTCGGGTTCGGCGTCGGCGTGGAAGGGCTCGCCGCACTGACCGTGCCGCTGTTCATCGGCCGCGCTTCCGACCGGCGGGGACGCCGCATTCCCTACATGCTGGCCGCTACGCCCCTGGTCGTCGGCGGGCTGGCCGGCGTCGCCATATTCGACTCATACTGGCCGCTGGTCGGCGCGGTGGTCACGTACTTCGTCGGCTATTACGCGTATTACACCGCCTACCAATCGCTCTACCCGGACCTGGTCAAGCGCGGTGAATACGGCCGGGCCTGGTCGGTCTTGAACATCTTCCAGGGCGTCGGTGTCGGGTTGGCCTTGCTCGGCGGCGGGATCCTGATCGGCTTCGACCTTTCCGCGCCTTTCATCGCCGCGGCGGGACTCTTTCTCCTGACGACGTTGGTGACCGTACTGCTGATCCGCGAGAACGGGATCAGGGGCGCCAAGCTGCGGTTCGGCCGCATCAGCCTGCTGCTCCGGCGGCTCCGTACCGATCGGAACCTGCGGCTGTTCCTGCCCGCCCACTTCGGCTGGGAGTTCGCCTTGGCCGCGATCCGCGCCTTCGCGCTGCTCTACTTGGTCGACGGACTCGGTCTCGACGGACCGATTATCGCCGGAATCCTGATCGTGGTGATCGCCGCGTACTTCATCGCGGCCGTCACCTCCGGCAACATCATCGACCGGTTCGATCCGCGCGACTATACCTCCGTGATGATCGTCCTGTTCGCCGCCGCCATGCTGGCGATGACCCTCACCACCAGCCAGGAGGCACTGCTGCTCGTGATGCCGTTCGGGGTGTTCGCGGCGGCGGCCGTCCTGATGCTGGCCTATCCGATCCTGCTCCGCGTCACGCCCACCGGCCGGCACGGCGAATACACCGGCTATTACCAGGCCAACCGCGGGCTGGCGCTAATCCTGGGCACCGTCGGGACCGGCTGGCTGATCGACCGGTTCGGGACGCACTTCCCCGAGGCGGGCGGCTACCAGGTCTTCTGGCTGGCCGGGGGCGTCGCGGTCGCGCTGACGCTGCCGTTCTTCCTGCGATTGAGCCGTGACGGTGCCGAGCGGGCTGGCGCCGAGCGAAGCAACGTCGTCCGGAGGAAGGCCTGATGGCGTTCGTGCCGCCGGCCGCGATCTCAGTCGGCCCGCTGACGATCTACCTATATTCCGTCTTCATCCTGACCGGCGCGGTCGCCGGGTACTACCTGGCACGGCCGGAGGGGCGGCGGTTCCGGATCAGCCCGCGGATACTCCAGGAGTCGTTGTTCTTCGGTGTCGTCCCGGGTATCGTCGGAGCGCGGCTGTACCATGTGATCGACCAATCGGCGTACTACGCCGCGGACCCGCTGCAGGCGTTCGCGATCTGGAACGGCGGGCTTGGCATCCTCGGCGGGCTGGCCGGTGGGTTGCTCGGGCTCTGGGTGTTTTGGAAGTTGCGGCGCCGCGCGGGGACGTTCTGGAAAGGACTGCCGTTCCTCCGGCTGCTCGACATCTGGGCTCCGTCCGTGCTGCTGGCGCAGGCCGTCGGCCGGTTCGGGAACTGGACCAATCAGGAAGCCTTCGGCCCGCCGACGGACCTGCCGTGGGGCGTGTATATAGAACCGGCCCACCGTCCGGCGGAATACGCGGCGCAGACCCACTTCCATCCGACCTTCTTCTACGAGGCCGGGCTCGATTTCCTCGGGCTGGCTCTGTTGCTGTATCTGCGGCCGAAGCTCCGCGCCACCCCCGGGCGGGTGCTCGGCGCCTACCTGGTGATTTACGGACTCGGCCGGTTCGCCGTCGAGTTCTACCGGTTCGACACGGCGGCACTAGCCGGCATCCCGCTCGCCCAGGTGCTGGCGGTCGCACTGGCTGTCCTTGGAATCCTGCTGCTTACGCGGGCAGGTACGTCGTCAGCAACACGATCACGATGACCCCGGCCAGGAACGGCAGGCCGTAGATGAACCGGCCCTTCACCCGTTGGTGATGGAGTTCGGGAATCAGGTTTGCGGCGGCGATGTAGAGGAACATGCCGGCTACGGCCGCGATGAACCAGGCCAGGTTGGCCTCGACGAAGTCGGCGGCGGCGAAGGTCGCCACCGCGCCGAGCACCGCCGTCAGTCCGGACAGGAAGTTATAGAACAGCGCCCGCATCCGGGTGTATCCGGAACGGACCAGGATCGCGTAGTCCCCGACCTCATGCGGCAGTTCGTGGGCGGCGACCGCCAACGTGGTCAGGACACCGAGCTCCGGCGAGACGATGAACGACGCCGCGATCGCCACGCCGTCGATGAAGTTGTGGATGCCGTCGCCGACCAGGATGAAATACCGCGACGCGGCGTGGTGCCCGGTGTGCGACTCCTCGCCGTGGTGCTTATGCGATCCGTGGATCAGCCGTTCCAGATAGTAGAACGCGACCATCGCCGCCAGTGACGCGGCGAGCACGCTCGAATCGTTGCCACTGTGCTCCAGCGCTTCCGGCAGGAGATCGAGGAACGTCGTCGCCAGCAATACGCCGGCCGCGAACGCGATCGCCCGCATCTCGGCCCGCTCCTTCCAGTTCCGGACCACGAACACGATCCCGACGAATGAGAGCAGGCTGACGCCGAAGGTCGCGAGGACGGAGCTGAGGAACGCGGACATGACCTGAGCCTAGCTTGGTTTGAGCGGTTTGAGCAATGCCCGGGCCGGCGCGCCGTCGCCGTCCGCGATCCGGAGCGGCAGGCAGATCAGTTCGTATTCCCCCGCCGGGACGTCGGTCAGGAACAGCCCTTCGACGATGGCGATGCCCGCGCCGAGCAGCGCAGTGTGCGGCGTGGAGTCGGGGCCGCGTCGCTGGATCGAGAGGTAGTCGATGCCGACGAGCTTGAGACCGCCGGTGCCCGCCCGCTGCGCCAGCCACTTGGCGCCGTCCGCGGACAGCCCGACGTAGTCCTCGGTGAACGGTTTCTCGAGCAGCCGTTGCGCGGAGTTGCGGGTCTTGAGTAATAGTCGTTCCGTTCCTTCTGGTACGGCGTCCGCGAGGTGTTCCGAGCTGATTTCCGGATCGGTGACTTCTGAGAGATCCAGCACGGTCGCCTTCCCGATGAACTGTTCCGGATCGTACGAATCTACGCCGCCGCCATCGGCCAAGTTGTGCTTCGGCGCGTCTATATGGGTGCCGAAGTGCGTGCCGGCATGAAGTTCGGTCACGTTGGATCCCTTTTCCTCGAGCGTCTTGAACGGCTTCAGCGACACGTCCGGATCCGACGGCCACGACAGCATCCTGTCCTTGATCGGCATCGAGATGTCGTAGTACGACACTGCTACTTCTTCTTGGCCGGTTTTTTCTCTTCCACGGCGTGTCCCCCGAACTTGTTGCGGAGGATCGCCAGCGTCTTGTTGGCGAACTCGTCGCGGCCGGTGGTGTTCCAGCGCTGGAACACGGCGTGGCCGTTACGGTGTACGGAATCCGCTTCTCCAGCGCGGCCTCGGCCGACCAGCGGCCCTCGCCGTTCTCGTCCACCTCGTCGCCGATCTTCTTGAGCCGGCCGTCCTCGTCGAGCGCTTCGGCCAACAGCTCGGACAGCAGCGAGCGGACGATCGAACCGGCGTCCCAGACGTGCGCGACCTTGGCGAGGTCGACGTCCGGATAGTGCCCGTTGGCGAGCAGGTTCATCCCCTCGCCGAACGCCTGCATCATGCCGTATTCGATCGAGTTGTGGATCATCTTCACGTAGTGGCCGGCGCCGGCCGGGCCGAAGTATCCGCCGCCGCCCTCCGGCGTCATCGACTTCACCAACGGTTGGATGTGATCCCAGGCCGACTCGTCGCCGCCGGCCATCATCGCATAGCCGATCCGCGGGCCAAGTACCCCGCCGGAGGTCCCGATGTCGAGGAAGCGAATTCCTTTGGCGCGGCACAGCCGGTCGTGCTCCTGCGACTTGGTCCAGCGCGAGTTGCCGCCGTCAATCAGGATGTCGTCCTTGTCCAGCAGCTTCGTGAGTTTGTCGATCGTCTCGTCGGTGACGGTCGGCGCGTCCGGATCCTCCTTGTTCACCGAGGGCAGCATCACCCAAATCACCCGCGGCTTGTCGAGCTTCTCGATCACCTCTTCGACGGACTGCGCCGCCGTCGCGCCATCCTTCGCGACTTCTTCCGCCGCTTCCGGGGTACGGTTCCAGACGACCACCTCGTGGTCGTCCTTAAGGAGCCGCGCGGCCAAGCCCTTCCCCATCCGTCCCATGCCAAGGATGCCGATTTGCATATGACCAGTGTATCGCACGGCTGCCGATTCAGTATGATGAGGGCGATGAAATCGAAACCAACCGTCTACCTCGGTTCCGACCACGGCGGGTACCGGCTGAAGGAGCGCCTCCGGGAGAAGCTCGCGGACTGGGGCTATGAGACCGAGGACTTGGGCGACACGCGGCTCGACGCGCACGACGACTATCCGCTATATGCGTTGATGGTGGCCTCGCGGGTGGCGTCCGACCGGGCTCGCGGCAAGGCGGCGCTCGGCATCCTAGCCTGCCGGTCGGCGGGCGGTATGGTGATCGCGGCCAACAAGGTCCCCGGCATCCGGGCGGTGGCGGCTCCGGACCGGAAGTCCGCCGTGCACGCGCGGGCCCACAACGACTCGAATATCCTGGCGTTAGCCGGCGATTACCTGAACCATCGTCAGGTCGCGGCGGTCGCCAAGGCTTGGCTCGAGGGCCGTCCGCCGAAGGCCGGGCGGCACCTGCGGCGAATCGGCCAGATCGGCCGGTTCGAGACGGACGGCATCGAGGCCGTCCCGGCCGTCCTGGAGCGTACCGCAAGCGCGGCCAACCAGGTGGCCAAGCCACTGGCCGCGGCCTCCGATTGGGTCCACGTCGACGTCGCAGACGGAAAGCTGGTGCCGAACACGGTGTTGGTCGAACCGTCGGACGCCGCGAAGATCCAGATCGGCGCCGCGATCGAGGTGCACCTGATGGTCGAGCAACCGGCGCGATACGTCGCACCCTGGGTCCGCGCCGGGGCTCGGCGGCTGATCGCACACGTCGAGGCACCGGGCATCCGCGAGTTCCTGCGGACTGCGAAACAAGGCGCCGCCAAGCGCGCCGGGGCCGAGGTTTGGATTGCCGCCGACGCGGCGACGCCGGTCGCCAAGTTGCGGCCGTTCCTCGGCCGCGTGGACGGCGTGACCGTAATGGCGGTGACGGCCGGACACGCCGGACAGGACTTCCAACCGGCCGCCCTGACCAAGATCAGCAAGTTGAAAGAACTCAAGCCTAACCTGCCGGTCGAGGTCGACGGCGGCATCAACGAATGGACCGTGACGGCCGTCCGGGCCGCCGGCGCCGACCGCTTGGTCGCGTCCTCGTTCCTGAAGCGCCGCAAGGACATCGCCGGAGGCATCCGGATATTGAAGGGCGCGGCGGAGGGAGGCGCATGACCGGCCGTCCGAAGACGCGGATCTTCGTCGACGGCGGCGACCCCGACGAATCGAAGCAGGTGCGCGACGCGCTCGGCTTCCTCGACGGCCAGACCACCAACCCGACCTTGGTCTCCAAGAACCCGCACATCCGTGAACGGATCGGATCCGGCGGTAAATTCTCTCTGGACGAGCTGCTGGATGAATACCGGAAGATCGTGCAGGACGTCTCGAAGCTGACCCCGGACGGTTCGATATCGATCGAGGTATACGCCGACCAGGACACGACGACCGAGGCGATGCTGGCGCAGGGCCGCGAGATGTTCGGCTGGATTCCCAACGCGCAGGTGAAGTTCCCGACCACGACGGCCGGGCTGGCCGCCGCCGAGCAGGCCGTGGCCGACGGCATCCGCGTCAACCTGACGCTCTGCTTCAGCCAGGAGCAGGCCGCCGCCGTCTATGCCGCCACCCGCGGCGCCAAGAAAGGCCAGGTCTACGTCTCGCCGTTCGTCGGGAGGTTGGACGACCGCGGCGAGGACGGGATGTCGGTCGTCCGGAACATCATCAAGATGTACCGAGGCGGGGATGGTGCGCCCGCCAGCGACGGTCACGTGGAACTGCTGACCGCCAGCATCCGGCACCGCGCCCACCTCGATTACGCGCTGGCGCTCGGCAGCGACATCATCACCGCGCCTGCCAAGATCCTGCTGGAGTGGGCGGCGGACGGCGCGGCCATCCCGGACGCCGGTTACAAGTACGATGCTAAATCAGATGCGGGTTCGCTCAAGCCGATCCCCTACCGCGAACTGGACCTGTCCGCGGATTGGCGGAGCTTCGACCTGCACCACGACCTCACGGACGCCGGCATCGAGAAGTTCTCCGCCGACTGGAACGCGTTACTGAAATAACCAGGCCGATATTCCGAGGATCACCCGTCCGGATGCGTGACCGCCTGCCCCGCGCCCGGCACCGGACAGACGTCGAGCCGGTCCGACCACCAGCGCCGGCCGTCGGCCTCGAGCAAACGGTCCGCCGCGGCCGGACCCCAACGGCCCGCCGCGTACCGGCGCGGCCGCACGTCGTGCCGCTGCCAATGCCGGAGGATCGGATCGACGAACCGCCAGGCGGCCTCGACCTCGTCCGCCCGCGTGAACAATCCCTGGTTCCCGCACAGCGCGTCGAGCAGCAGCCGGTCATACGCCGAGGGGAGCTTGCCGGCGAACGCGTCGCGGTAGCAGAAGCTCATGTCCACCTCTTCGAGCGATTCCGGCGCCTCGCCGGGACGCTTGAGGAACAGCCGCAGCGCGATGCCCTCGTTCGGCTGGACGCGCAGCGTCAACAGGTTGGCCCCGCCGCCATGCTCCCGCCGCCGGTGCCGTGACGGTTTGAATTGCACCGTGATCTCGGCCACGCGTTTGGGCATCCGCTTGCCGGTCCGGATGTAGAACGGGACGCCCTTCCAGCGGCGGTTCGGCAGCTCCGCCGCCAGCGCGACGAAAGTCTCGACCTTTGAGCCCGTCGGCACGAACCGCTCGTCGCGATAGCCGGCGGTGGGCCTCCCGAGCATGTCCTCCCCCGCCGCGTACTGTCCGCTGATCACCCGCGTCCCGATTTGCTGCGGCGCCAGCGGCTTCAGCCCGCGCAGCGCCTCGACCCGCCGCGCCCGCACGTCCTTGGCCGCCCACGACGACGCCGGCTCCATCGCGATCTGGGCCAGCAGTTGCAGCGCGTGGCTCTGGACCACGTCGCGCAGCGCCCCGGCCTCTTCGTAATAACGGCCGCGGCTGCTCATCCCCTCGTCCTCCGCCACCGTGATCTGGACATGGTCGATGTGCTCGCGGTTCCAGACCGGCTCGAACAGCCCGTTCTCGAACCGGAACGCCAGGATGTTCTGGACCGTGTCCTTGCCGAGGTAGTGGTCCATCCGGAAGACCTGCGACTCGTCGAAGTGCCGGGCCAGGTGCCGGTTGAGATGCCGGGCCGAGCGGAGGTCCCGGCCGAACGGTTTCTCCAACACGATCGCCGGGGTGCCGCCGCCGGCGCGGCGGTTCAGACGGGCCCGGGCCAGCCCTTCGACCACCGGATCGAACAGGCTCGGCGGGGTCGCCAGATAGTAGACGGTGCGGCAGCTGCGCGCGCCGATCTTCTTCGCTAACGCTTTTTCCCAGCCGGGCGCGGAGAGGTCGGCGGACAGGTGCGAGATCCGAGCGGTCCGGACCAGTTCCTCCGCGGTGCCCGGTAAGGCGTTCGTCGCCGCGGAACCGATCCATTTCCGGAACTCGTCGTCCGTGTGCGATTGCTGCGAGACACCGACCAGCCGGAAGGAGGGGCCGAGCAGGCCGTTCTTGGCCAGGTGCCCCAGCGCCGGCAACAGGTACTTGGCGGACAGCCCGCCGGTCGCTCCGAATAGGACCAGTGTCGTCGGTTCGGTGATTTCGGCATGGGTTGCCTGCGCCGGATGGCGCTCCGCCTGGCGTTCGGTTTTCGTTTTGGCCACGAATGCAGCATAGCATCGGCGGGTGCTGGCGCGGGGGGTCGGGCTCGGGTTCAGGGGTTCGGGCCTGTCTCCGGCGGCTTTTCCTATATCTTTTTCGTTACTTCCGAGAATCTGCAAAACATCTGCAAAAGATTACAGATGTTTGGAAGTAAGCAAAAAGGTGTACGGAATCCCACGGAATCCCGGAAAGAGTACCGGGGATCCGCGCATCCAAGCGCGCACCGCGCTTGTCCCGCGGCGCCCGTCTGGATATAGTCGAATCCCATGGCCGCATCCAAAAAGATCCTTCTGATCGAAGACGATTTCCTGCTGCTGGAGATGTACGCGATCACCCTCTCCGGCGAAGGCTACGAAGTCTACAAAGCGGCGGACGGCCGACAGGGGCTCGACCTGATCCGGAAGGAGAAGCCGGACCTGATCCTGCTCGACCTGTCGATGCCGAGTGTCTCGGGCTTCCAGGTGCTGACCGACCTTAAGGATTCCGAGGAGGGCGCGCCGGGCAAGGACACCCCGGTGATCGTGATCTCCAATACCGACGAGCGGACGGCGATCGAAAAGTGCAAGGAACTCGGGGTAAAGGAATACGTCGTGAAGGCCAAGACCAACCTCGACCAGATCAAAGAGATCGTCAAACGCCACGCCGGTTGATTCGACCACGTCGGCTGACCCGGACGGTGGCGGGCCGGACATTGTAAGCTGGGAAGGTGAAAATCATCCTGGCGACGGAATCGTATTGGCCGAATCTGGACGGCGGCGCTGTCTTCGAGCGCAACCTCGTCCACGGGCTCGGCGAACTCGGCCACGAGGTCCGGGTGGTCGCGCCGTCGCCGGACGGCAAGCCCGGCGTCCAGCATGACGGCCGCTCGGAGGTCCACCGGACCCGCTCGATCGGCCTGCCGGAGCGGTTCGGAACCCACGGCGTCCGCAACTCCGTCTTTCCCGGCCGGATCGTCCGGGAGCTGATCGACGGCTTCCGTCCCGACCTGATCCACGGACACAACCACTTCTTCATCTGCCTGGCCGCCCAGAAGGCCGCCCGCAAGCGCAGCATTCCCTACGTCGCGACCTATCACAACATGCCGGAGAACGCCGTCGACAACCTGGGGCCGCTCAAGTACCTGATCCCCAACCTGGTCGGCCGGATCTGGAAGTGGGACATGAAGTTCCTGAACCAGTCCAGCTACGTCACCTCCCCGACCAAGACGGCGATCGAGTACCTGGAGGCACACGGTTTGTCCGCCCCGCATCGCCCGATCTCCAACGGCATCAGCATCGAGAAGCACACGCCGGGCCCCAAGCCGAAGGCGCTCATGAAGAAGTACGGGCTCCCCGACAAGCCGATCGTGCTGTACCTCGGCCGGCTGGACGGCGAGAAGCAGATGGACGTCTGGCTGGATGCCGCCGCCAAGGTCCGGCAGGAAATCGACGCCCACTTCCTGATCGGCGGCCGCGGCGCCAAGCTGCAGGCCCTGAAGCGCCAGGCGGCCGCGCTGGGGATCGCCCCGCACGTCACGTTCGCCGGCGTCGTCCCCGACGAGGACATGGGCCAGTTCTACCGGCTCGGCGACGTCTTCGCGATCAGTTCCCCGGCCGAACTGCAAAGCCTGGTGACGCTGGAGGCGATGGCCTCCGGATTGCCGGTGGTGGCGGTGGACGCGATGGCGCTCCCCGAACTCTGCAAGAGCGGCCGGAACGGCTACCTCTTCCTGACCGGCAGCGCCGACGGCATGGCGGAGAGCGTGACGCGGATCCTCCAGAATCCGGCGATGGCCCGGCAGATGGGAGCCGAATCGCGGAAGATCATCGAGCAGAATCACGACGTCCGCGAGATGCCGAAACATTACGAGACGGTTTATAAGGAAGCCGTGGACGCGAAACGCACAACGCATAACGCGCAACGCACATGAACATCGGCTTCTTCTCCGAGACCTACAAGCCCGACATCAACGGCGTGATCACTTCGATCGAGAGTTTCCGGTCCGAGCTCGAGGCGGCCGGGCACACGGTCTACGTCTTCGCGCCGGACACGCACCTCTTCCAAGTGCCGTGGCGGAAGCAGAAACGGGAGCGGCGGGTGTTCCGGTTCAGCTCGTTCCAGTACCCGGCGTACAAGTCGATCCGCGTCGCCCTGCCGGTCAACATCCCGGTGGCGCGCAAGGTCCCCTCGCTGAAGCTGGACGTAGTCCATTCGCATACGCCGTTCTCGCTCGGCCTGTTCGCGAGCTGGGTGGCTCGGAAGTACGACATCCCGCACGTGCACACCTATCACACGCTCTATCCGGAGTATGCCAAGTTCTACTTCCCCGGATTCAAGAAATGGAACCAAAAGAGCGCCGAAATGTTGTCCGCCTTGTTCTGCAACCAGGCCACCGAGATCATCGCGCCGTCGGACGACATCAATCGGAAGCTGAAGCGCTACGGCATCCGGCGCCCCGTGACGACATTGCCGACCGGCGTCGACCGGGAGTTCTTTACGACCGCGGGCGCGGGCAAAAACGGCGGCGGGGCGGGCGGCATCCGCGGGCGCTTCGGGATCCCGGCGTCCGCGCCGCTCCTGATTACCGTGGCGCGGCTCGGCCGCGAGAAGAGCATCGACTTCATCCTGCGGTCGTTCGTCAGGATCCGGAAACAAGTCCCGGACGCGCACTACCTGATCGTCGGTGACGGTCCGGCGCGGCTGGAGCTGGAGACCCTAAGCCGCGAACTCGGGATCGCCGACCGCGTCGTCTTCACCGGATTCCTCGGCAGCCGCCGCGACGTCGTCCGGGCGTACGCCGCCGCCGACCTGTTCGTATTCGCGAGCCGCACCGACACGCAATGCCTGACGATCCTCGAGGCCGCGGCGGCGGGCTTGCCGGTGGTGGCGGTCAAGGACAAGCCGCTCGAGCTGGCGCTCCACGACGGCCGGAACGGTTATGCCGCGCCGCCGCGCGAAGCCGCGTTCGCGGCCAAGGCAACGCTGCTCCTGACCGACCGAGCCCGCGCCCGCCGGTTCGGCGCCGCCAGCCGGAAGATCGCCCGCGGACTGTCCGCCAAGACGCAGGCCAAGAAATTGCTGACAGTCTACGAACGCGCCCGGAGAGAGGAGTTCTCGGCCCAGGACCCGAAGCGGCTCAGCGAGGCCTTCAAGCGGGTCCGGCGCTCCTTTGACCTGCGCCCGAAGATCCGCCGCTGAATCCCGCGGGACGCTGACACCACGTGGCGATTTCCCATAGAATGGTCAGTGCGGACTCATAGCTCAGTTGGCTAGAGCGCCTCATTGACGTTGAGGAGGTCGTAGGTTCGAATCCTACTGAGTCCACCACGGCTATTCAGAACCGGGTTCGGAGAACCGCATCTCGACGTCAAACTGCTGTTCGAACCGTTCTTCCGTCGCCCCGGCCGGCGGTTCCTTCCCTTCCTCACCGTCCGGATTGTCGCCGTGCATCAGCGAATCCGGATCCTCGGAGTGGTCGAATCCCTTCAGATGTCCTTCCTCGTGAGTATGCGTATACGCCATCCCCCACGGGTTGTCGGCTAATTCCTCCGAGTTGAGCCACTCCTCGCATATCTCAGGATCGGCCCACCCGGCCGGCTCATGGTCGGGATCCGTATCGGGCCGGTCAGCGAACTCATCGGTAAACCGTACCTTCAATGCACCATCGCAGTCGGACCGTTCATACCCGAGACCGCGCCAATACCGGTCGGATACCTGCTGGGCGAGATAGTACGACTCGATCAGGCCCGGGTCCGTATCGCCGAGGAACGTCACGTCCGATGGACCGGCGGCGGACGGGACGTCCCCGAGTTCCAGCCAGTGCGCGGACGGCCGCTCCGCCGGCTCCCCGCTCATGCCCAGCGCGGAGAGACCGGCAGCCGCGTAAACCCCCAGCTTGGTATTCCGCAACGATTTGGGACTGAAACGGCGTTCGCCTTCCATAGCCGGGCATTCTGCGCCGACCCGATTAGACTGTCAACCGTGCTGCTATTTCTTCCTCAGATCCAGCGCTGCCGAGTTGATGCAGTACCGCTGTCCGCCGCGGTCGGCCGGGCCATCGTCGAAGACGTGCCCGAGGTGGCCGCCGCAACGCTTGCAGGTGACCTCGGTCCGGACCGCGCCGAGCGAGTCGTCCGGGCGCAGCTCGACCGCCTCCGCTACCGCCGGCTCGGTGAAGCTTGGCCAGCCGGTGCCGGAGTCGAACTTGGTGTCCGAGCTGAACAGCGGCGCGCCGCAAGCGGCACAATGGTACATCCCGTCCGCTTTCTCGCGAACGTACTTCCCGCTGAACGGCGGTTCGGTCCCCCGTTCGCGCAGGATCCGGTACTGCTCCGGTGTCAGCTTGCCTGAATCCCCCATAGTGACGCAGATTATAGCACCGTCTTGACGGGTTTTGATCGGCGGATGTAGGATAGGCTCTTACGTACTGCAATGCAGCTTACGTACTGCCAAAAGCAGCTGACGAGACCGGGGAGGTTCCGGTCGAAACGTAAGGACGCCCCACCCGGGGCGTTTTTCATCGGTAAAAACGACGCGAGGTTAACGAATGCGGCGTCGATACTACGTGCGTCAACCGGCGCGGATCGGCTCGATCTCCCGCTCGTCGAGCTGGGGCACCAGTGCGGCCGCCTGCTCCATGACGTCGATCGGGATTTCCATATGGTAATCCGCCTCCATGCCGAGGCCGTCCACCGGCATGACGAACGAATAAATCGTTCCGCTGAAGATTCCCTCGGCGGCACCGTATCGCAGCCGCAGCGTGCCGTCGGTCCGTCGCAAGTTCATCTGGCCGCCGACCGGCTTGCCGTCGATCACGTCCGCCACTTCGCCTTCCAAGTCTCCAAAGTCGACCTTTTCCATCTTCTCCAGCGACGCGCTGGTCAGCGTGTCGAACGCCTGCCGGCGTTTCTCGCGCCGCTCCGCCTCTGCCTCGAGCCGCCGTTCGTACGATCCTTCGTGTGGAGCCGGCGATCTCATGACCTTGTCCTCTCTTTCCTTGCCAAAGCTTCCGCGTCTCTGCTCGCCCGGCGGTCCAGATCTGCCATCAAAACGGCGTCCAGTCGCTCGTTGCTGAACGGACGGGAGTTACGTTTCAGCATCTTGCCGTCCTTGATCAAGGCCTGCCGGCGATCCGGGCTGATGCTGCCTTCCCAAAGCGTCCAACGGGTGTCCCCCATGGCGGCGCGTCCCAAATCCGCCGCGGCCGTGCGGCCGCCTCCCCGTGCGCCCATCGAGACGACGTACGCCGAAAACCGTTCCGGGTCGGCAGCCAGCGCCGGTTTGTGCTCCATGATCATCACCGCCAGCAGTTCGCCCTGGGTTTCGTTGCGGGCCGTGAGGTAGACCCGGGGACCGTGGCTATCGATGTCGACGATGGCGTTCTTGTCGGTGATGCCGAAGCTGCACTCGATCGCCCGATCAAGCATGTCGCCTAGGGCGGCGTCGACGCGTTCCGCCGTTTCGGGTTCCGATTCGGCCGCGGCCGGCTTTGCGGGTTCCGCAGGTTCCGCGGGTTCCGCAGGTTCCGTGGGTTCCGCCACATCAGGTCTGGGTATGGGCATGGGTCTGGTTTCGAGAGTTTTTGCCATAGCTAAGAGATTATTAGTGTATCACCGTATCGTATCGGGCCGGGATAATCAAGACACCAAGTACGCGGGTACGAGCGTGGTTTCCTCGGAGTTTCTTCAGGGTAGTGCGAGGGTTGTGCCAGGGTTTCTTTGGGTTTCTCTATACATCTTTTTTGTTACTTCCAAACATCTGCAATATTTTGTAGATCTTTTGGAGATGTTTTGGAGATGTTTTGCAGAAACATTGCAGATGTTTTGCAGATTCTCAGTAGTAACAAAAAAGGTATACGGTGTCCCAAGCTGGCGGCGCCCGGACTGCCAGCGGCGCCCGAGCAGGTATACTGAAAACCGTGACTAAAATGAACGCGCCGAAGCAGAGCCCGAAGCAGAGCCCGAAGCGGCCCCCTTCCGACCTCAAAGCGCTCGAGGCGATGCGCCATTCCCTGTCGCACGTGCTGGCGATGGCCGTCCTCGAGATGTTCCCCGAGGCCAAGCTCGGCATCGGGCCGGCTACCGACGACGGATTCTACTACGACTTCGACCTTCCCCGGACGCTGATCCCGGAAGACCTGCCGATCCTCGAGCAGAAGATGCGGAAGATCGTAAAGCGGAACCTCACGTTCGAAGGCAAAGAGCTGCCGCCGAAGGAAGCGATCGACGCGCTGAAGCAGGCCGGCCAGCCCTACAAAGTCGAGCTGGCGGAGGAGTTCGCCAGCGCCAAGGAGCCGATCACGTTTTACACTTCCGGTCCCTTTACCGACCTCTGCAAAGGCGGGCACGTCAAATCGACCAAACAAATCGGACCGTTCAAGCTGACCCGGATCGCCGGGGCGTATTGGCGCGGCGACGAGAACCGGCCCCAGCTCCAGCGCATCTACGGCGTCGCCTTCGCGACGCAGCCGGAACTCGACGCGTACCTCAAACGCCAGGAAGAGGCCGAGCAGCGCGACCATCGCAAGCTCGGCAAGGAGCTCGACTTGTTCATCCACTCCGACCTGGTCGGCGGCGGGCTGCCGCTTTGGACCCCACGCGGCACGATCCTGCGGAACGAGCTCGACAAATTCGTGCAAAGCCTGCGCGACGAATACGGCTACCAGGAAGTCGCGATCCCGCACATCAGCAAGAAGGACCTCTACGAAAAGAGCGGCCACTGGTCGAAGTTCGCGAACGAGCTCTACCGCGTCCATTCGCGCGAGGGCGACGACTACGCGCTGAAGCCGATGAACTGCCCGCATCATACCCAGCTCTACGCCGACCGGCCCCGCTCCTACCGCGAGTTGCCGGTCCGCTACCGCGAGACGACCGCCGTCTACCGCGACGAGCAGAGCGGCGAGGTGTCCGGCCTCTCGCGCGTCCGCGCCCTGACCCAGGACGACGCCCACGTCTTCTGCCGGCAGGACCAGATCCAAGCCGAGATCCTGGCGATCTGGGACATCGTCGAGCGATTCTACGCCGCCTTCGACCTGCCGCTAACCGTCCGTTTCTCGCGGCACGAGCCGTCCGAGCTGGACGCGCACCT